>JANMHD010000443.1:0-2495 GCA_031374985.1 Coleofasciculaceae cyanobacterium OTE_70_metabat_329
GACCAAAGCGCATATTTCCTAAGGCTTTGCTGCCTGTTACATCAGTCCCAATGGTGTTATTGATAATTTGATTACCAACGGAGTTCCGTCTCAAAGCAGGGTTCCAACCATAGTAAGCAAAGGTTTGGTATGCTCCAAAAACAACTAGGCCTGATTGCCAGTTACCAGAAATTACATTATCCCTAATAGTATTATTCTGACTTGCCCAGACTAATAATCCTTGGGAAGTGCCGGGATTCATCGATCGACTATTACCTTTACTCACAGTTCCCGTAATATCTGTACCAACATAGTTGTACTGAATTAGGTTGTTATCACTGCGATCGATCCGTAAGCCCGAACCGCCAAAATTACCAATAGCCAAACCCCGAATCGTACTACCTGTCAAGATTGGCAGATTTGTATTATTGATATAAATTCCGTGGACATTATCGGCAGTGCCAGCTAAGATACCATCGATCGCCACTCCCGGTGTAGTTCCCGCTTGACCAGTCCGCCCATCCAAATTAACTGGGTCGGTAATCCCCGGTAAAGCAGAAAGGGGTTGAATTAGCTTAATACTAGGATCAAAGAAAATATTATCTAATCCTGCCGTGGAATTAGCATCAGCGATCGCTTGTCGAAGAGAACCCGCCCCGCTATCGTTTGCAGTGGTGACATTAAAGGTAGCTAAAACATCTTGATAAGTATCCCGGACTTTCTGAGTAAAAGCTTGTCCAGCTTCAATAACTCCTGTTGCTTTTTCTAATATCCAGTTGCCCCCCTTCCCCGCACTTCCAGTTAAATCCGTAGAAGCTGCCACATCTGCCCCAGTTACTTGACTGAGTTTGTTGATAAATTTTTGCCCCAGATCTCCAGCAGCTACATCACAGCCGTAGAGGAGAAGATCAGGTTTATTTCCCGCCTTGGGAGAAAACCATTTACCCAAAGCATCTTGATATTGGTCTAAATTATCTAAATTCAAACGAGAAGAGCCCAACTGAAGTGATCCCGCCGCTCCGTGGGAGAGGATCTGCACACTATCAACTACTCCTTGATAACTAGCTAAAAAATCGCTAATTTGGGATATGCCATCTTGACTAGCATTAAGAATTATTGCTTCTGAATTTGATTTTAAGCCCTTTAGTAAGTTATCAAAATTCTCCACAGCCGGGTCAATAAAAACTAAATTTGTTGAAGTGGCAGATAAACTAGTGATATTCCAAGGAGAACTGATAGAAAGAGACATGATTCTGACCCAAGATTGAAGTTATAATAAGCCTTTGATCGTTCCTGTATTCGTTGTACTGAGATAAGTTGGTAGATGCTAATTAATTATTGACTTAACCCTTGATAATTAACTACGTATATTTACTGAATTCGTTTGTCTAAAGTAAATTACGATAATAAATAAGTTACTTTTTAGCGTTTATTACTTACAAGTTAATTCACGTAATTCCCTATATATAGATATTAATCCCTAAGATTTGTTCAATATCCTAGTCTTTGTAAACCTTTGATAAAATAATCGTAAAGTCTTAGTAAATCATCCGGATTATGGCAGATTTAATAGAAGAAAAATTATTCTCTTTAGACAAAAATTTAGAAGAGGAAAATCTAGAAGAGAAAAATTTAGAAGAGAAACTTGCCCGACTCCAAGCTAAACTACGTCCCGGTCAGCGATCGATGGCCGACTGGTGTGGTGGACAGTTGGCAGTGTCGGCAGTACCGGGGGCAGGAAAATCTACTGGCATGGCGATCGCTGCGGCTCTGACTATTGCTAGATCTTCTCGATCAAGCCGGCACCAGCTAATTGTTGTCACCTTCACCCGTGCTGCTGCTGCTAATATCAAAACCAAGATTCGAGACTACCTAAAATTAGATTTGGGCTTACCTACGGTAGGTTTTGCTGTTCATACTCTCCACGGTCTGGCTCTGAATATTGCCCAGACCTATCCCCGCCTAGCAGGTTTAAATTTGCAGGGATCGACCTTGATCGAACCAACCAAAGGGCATAGATTAATTAAAACCGTGGTGGAGCAATGGATTAACCAGCATCCCCAAGAATTTATGGGGTTAATCGAAGGTATGGATTTTGATGGGGAAGAAACGGAAAGGTTGCGGCGATCATCGGTACTACGGACAGAGATATTACCTAGCCTAGTTACCACCGTAGTTCATGAGGCCAAAAGCTCCGGTCTCACGCCTGAATCTCTCCAAGAATTAAGCTATTTAGTGAGAGATGATTATCAAACTCTGGCGATCGCTGCCGGACTTTATGCTCAGTATGAATACCATAGTCGCCAGCGCAATTTTCTTGATTATGATGACATGATTTTAGGGGCGTTACGAGTCCTAGAAAACCCTAGTGCCAGAAACCTTTGGCAGCAACAGGTCTATGCAGTCTTTGAAGATGAGGCTCAAGACTCTAGCCCCCTACAAGCTAAGCTTTTACAAATTTTAGCCACACCCCCAGAGGGTAACAATCCCCCCAATTTAATTCGGGTCGGGGATCC
>JANMHD010000449.1:0-3012 GCA_031374985.1 Coleofasciculaceae cyanobacterium OTE_70_metabat_329
CTCCAGAGCCCTCTGGGGTTGACCAATGCTGGTGTACACCAAACCAATATTATTCAGGGTGGCTGCTTCCCTTCTGCGATTTCTTGTTGCTCTTAATAAAGGCAAAGCCTGTTGGTATTTTTCTAGAGCCTGTTGCAAAGATTCCCTAGTTCCCTGCTGGCGGAGTCGTTCGCCCTCTCTAAATAGCCTTAATGCTTCAGCATCTTGGCTACTCTGACTACTCTGCGCCAACACCAAGGGAGCCACCACCATCTGCCGCACAGAAACCACCATCCCCAGCAACAAAGGAGTCACCCCCACCAAACCAGCCCAGCGCTTTGCCACGATCGCCCCTCCAGATATCTTTTGCCTCCAAGATACCAAAGATATTTAACTACTGGGTGAAAATATACACAATGTTAAGCCCCTCGAACCATGCGTTAGTTGTTGTTTTGGACTCGATCACTCAACACCCGGTCCAGCATCAAGGCTAATCGGTCTACAGTTTGAGCTTGCCTGTCAACCGTTTTGGCTTGCCTATCAGTGACTTCGACCAATCTATTGATGTCCTGTTGTTGAGCTTGTGCGATCGTTTTCAGCTCAGATAATCCATCCTTTAGTTCAGAGAATCCGGTGGTGACTAGTTCTGTAAGTACCCCTATCTGGTCTACGAGTAGGTCGAGGCGATCGCTACCATTATTGCTGTTGGTCATTGTTAATTTCTCTATCGTTGTTTGTTTATCGTACCTAAAAACTTTCAATATTGGGGAAAAATACGATCGCATCCTTGCACTGTGGGTTAGTTGTCTTGTCCTCGATCGCGCTTTCTAGTTCTGCCGATCGCTTAGCAGTTGCTCCACTACTCAAACCTCATATAGCCTCAGGTTTTCAATAAAGCGAAAGTCTTTGATATCCAGTGTGTATAGTTCTAGCTCGTTGACTAGGGCGGTAGCAGCAATCAGGGCATCGGGAATTTTGAGTTTATGGCTTAGGAAATAGTTTGTCATGAGTTGAATGAATTGCTCTGAGATAGGGCGATCGATGGGAATATTTTGGAGTAGGTCTAGGTGTTTTTGAATGCGGTTTAGTTCGTTTTTGTTGATTGCGCCATAGTACAGCTCGGCTCTGGTGATGATGCTAATAGTTAGGTTATGGCTACCGATTTGACTTAGTTCTTGAATGATATCTGTGTTGTTTTTGTAAAATTCAATGAGGATATTGGTGTCGCACAAAATCATTGGTTTTCTTCACCCCATGCGTCTTTGCGAATGCTGTCTAAGGTTATATTTTTGCCCTCCCAAATTCCCGCTAGGGCAAAAAAGTCTTGATTTTGCTCAAGACATGTTTCGGGCTTTTGTTGTTGATGGGCTTGAAATTCTAGAAATTCGATATATTCAATAACTTTATTGCGTTGTTCAGGGGGAAATTGTTGGATTTTTTGGATTGCCATTTCTAGGGTTAACATAGTTTTCATCTTGGTTAGCTTTGGTACTATTTTAGTTGTTCCCTCTCCGTTGGCGTAGCCTCCTATCGGAAATCGCCTAATATCCGTTCCAGCATCAAAGCGAGGCGATCGACTGTTTGGGCTTGTTTATCAACCGTTTGGGCTTGTCGATCAACCATTTGGGCTTGCCTGTCGGTGACTTCAACCAATCTATTAATGTCCTGCTGTTGGGCTTGGGAAATTACCTTAAGTTCAGAGAATCCACTGTCTATCTTTTCTCCCAACTTCTCAATACTTGCTCTAGTCTCAGCAAAACCATTAGCGATCGCTATATTACTTTGGGCTACTTGCTCCGTCAACCGGCTGATCTGGTCTGTGAGTAGGTCGAGGCGATCGCCGCCATTACTGCCATTTGTCATTTTCTTTCTCCTTTGCTGATTCTCCCAATCAAAAAAAATGATTAAGCGATCGCTTATAAAAGTAGACTAAACTCCTCGACACTCAAGCCAACTTGCCGAATAATTGCCCTCAAGGTTCCTCGATCGAGTTCTTTGTGATCTGGCACAGAAACAGTGGTTCTAGGGTCTTCTCGCACCAAAATAATGTGGCTTCCCCGCTGACGATCAACCAAAAAGCCTATTTTTTCAAGGGCTTTAACACACTCCATACCTGAAATAACAGGCAATTTACTCACACCGACACTACCTCAACCATATCCTCACCAACTATTTCACCTCGATCGTGCAAAACTTCAATATAAAGATTAATAGCTTCTTCAATATTTATCAATGCTTCTGCACGAGTTTTTCCCTGAGAAATACATCCCGGCAAACTAGGTACTTCAACCACAAAATAGCCATCCTCTCCGGGATACAGCAGTACCTTACGTTTAGAATTAGTTTGAGAATCTGCCCTAGTCATGATTCAATACCTGTTAGCTTTATAAAAATATCCGCCTCAATCGCTGGCTTTGAGTAAAGGAAAAGCAATGACATCCCGGATACTGGGGGAATTAGTCAGGAGCATGACTAAGCGATCGATTCCCATGCCCATCCCTACTGTCGGCGGCATTCCATATTCTAGGGCAGTGAGGAAATCTTCATCCACACCCTGAGCTTCTAAATCACCAGCGGCTTTTTTTGCAGCTTGTAGTTCAAATCTGGCTCGTTGATCAATAGGATCTGTCAGCTCAGAAAAACCATTAGCAGTTTCCCTGCCCACAATAAATAGTTCAAAGCGCTCTACCAAACCAGCTTTCTCCCGATGAGGTTTTGCTAAAGGTGAGATTTCTACGGGATAATCTGTTACAAAAGTAGGCTGAATTAATTTTGCCTCACAACGAGCTTCAAATACTTCATTTAGGGCATTTCCCAAGGTGGGACAATCTTCTAAATCTAATCCAATCGTAGCAGCAGCAGCGATCGCTTCCCCCACCGTAGCAAATTGCGTAAAATCTAAACCAGTTTCTGATTTGACCAGATCATGCATTGTCACCCTACGCCACGGGGTAGCTAGATTAATCATCGTTCCTTGGTAGTCAATCTCTAGAGTTCCCAAAACTTCTTGAGCTACGGTAGCAATCATATTTT
>JANMHD010000537.1:0-9757 GCA_031374985.1 Coleofasciculaceae cyanobacterium OTE_70_metabat_329
GGTAATTTAACTAAGAACGCCGTTAATGCTCAAAAAGTAATTCAGGAAACTGTAAAGAGACTAACTGCAAATCCCCCCCATTCTGAAGCCCATTCAGCTTTGAAATATGCTATCCTTACCCCGTTATATAAGGTTCCAGTAGCTACTAAAGAAAAATTAGAATTATTATTAAAGAAATATCTATAGCGATGTTAAGGAGAAGAACATGGAAGTAACGATCGATTGCGCCACTGCCTGTGTTAATGGTTGTGTGTTAGGGGAAAAATGTCCCAACAAGGAATACGCTGCTGCCGCCTCTAACTTTATTAAAGAAGTCTCCCTAGACGAGATGATTGAAATGGCTGCTGAAGCACAGCGCAAGAAAATGATGGCTCCTCCCGTATGGATTTTGCCAGAAGAGTAGAGGGGAAAACTTGGGAGAATGGGCAGGAAGATATTGCTTATCTATCTCTTAACCTGTATGGATTATGGTAAATCAGTATGATCAACCAATCAGTACAGCGAAACCTTTGGACGAGCGCACTACTAATCTTTGTCGCAATTCTTATTCCCGGATTATCCCTGATGCTCAAGCCGCCCATCATGCCTAATCCTGCTCCCCAGCTACTTACCGACCCATTTTTGCAATTACCTACTGCCACTACGGTACAGGTGGTATGGTTTACAGAATTTGCAGGCAAGGATCATACCGTCAGCTATGGGTCAAACTTCCAGCAGCAGGTAATAGCAAAGACTAGCAAACTCAGCAGGACTCAAGAAGATCAACATTCTTTGGTAGGGGAGCAGAAAGAGCAGGGGCAGGTTTACCAAAAGCCAACTCCTAGGGATATTTGGCGACATGAGGCGATCGTCCCCAATCTCACACCCGGAGAGCGAATCCCCTACAAAGTCAGTAGCACTAATAACGATGAGGTAGTAATTTCTAGTCGAGAGTTTACCCTTGCCCCCGCTCCCCGGACTGGGGAACCTCTAAAAATTCTTCTTACCTCCGATCACCAACTAATGCCCATGACTGCGGCAAACTTGCAGAAAGTCCAAGAAACCATTAGTAGAGTAGATGCAGTATTTTTTGCTGGTGATTTGCAAAATGTGCCCGATCGAGCCTCCGAGTGGTTTGATGACAACCGAGGCGGGGCATTCTTTCCTTGTCTCCAAGGCAGAGCTAGTTATCAGCTAGAGAAAAATGGGGTGAAAACTACCTATCAAGGTGGTGAAATTATCCAACACACTCCCCTATTTGCTACCACAGGTAATCACGAAGTCATGGGGCAAGCTGATGCTGAACTGGATCTCAATCAGCAATTTAACAATCCCCGACCCCGTACTGCTGCCACCCAACTCTACAATACCTATGCTCAAGTTCTGAACCCCAAGAACAATACAGCGATTCAGCAAAATTTCATCAAAAATAATTCCTACAACACCGATACCTTTCGAGAAATTTTTAGTCTTCCTGTCAGCAAGACTGGGGGTGAAAATTACTATGCAGTCAGCTTTGGAGATATTCGCTTGGTTTCTCTCTATGTAACTAATCTCTGGCGCACCCCAGACCCAGAGGCAAGGGGAAGATTTCAGGAACAAAAGGCAGACCTAAATAATCCCCAAAATTGGGGTTATGGGCAGGTTATTTTTGAATCTATCCAACCAGATAGCCCACAATATCAATGGCTGGTGCAGGAATTGAATAGCTCAGAATGGCAACAGGCAAAATATAAGATGGTCATGTTTCACCATCCGCCCCATTCCCTAGGGGGAAACATTGTCCCGCCCTATACCGATCCAGTGCAGGTGATCGATCGCAATGACAAAGGAGAAATCCTAGCTGTTCGTTATGATTATCCCCAAAGCAAGGATTACATTATCAAAGACCTATTACCCGTTTTAGAAAAAGCTGGAACCCATCTAGTCTTCTACGGTCATACCCATATCTGGAATCGCTTTGTGAGTAAGACTGGGATGAATTTCCTCGAAAGTTCTAATGTAGGCAATACCTACGGAGCCTACACCGGAGAGAAAAAGCGTCCTGTTTCCGAAAAATCTCCCGAAAAATATGTAGTGACTGGTAATCCTAACGGACTCAATCCCATCATCCCTTCCTTGATCCCCTTAGTAGGAGAAGATGGTCAGCCCCAACCCTATCTATCCAGCAATGATATTACCGCCTTTAGTATCTGGGATACCGGAACTGGATTAGTTAGTAGCTATCGGTTTGATACTAGAGAACCCAAGGCTGGGGTAATTAAATTCGATGAATTTCCCTTTAACTCTAGGCTGTAAACCCGTCACCCATTGCAGCCAAGCATCAGGGACAAGGCTAATTAATCTTTTACTACCAATATCTGCGGTTTGTGCCATGGTTTTACTTTATAGCAACCCTCAACGAGTTACTTAGATTAAATTGTTGCTGGATAAGGATTTCATCCACTTTTTATGGGTAAAATTATTGAGAATTAATATATATTTTGCGGAAAAACTTCATCGCTCGTTGATTAATTCCTTATGATTAGGTTCATCAGGGATTGAAGCAGTCAGAGGACAAATTGTAGTCCTTAAATTGCAACTTTACAGGAATTTTTTATAACTATGATCTACCAAAAATTAATTTTATCTTTGACTGCTTTAGCTCTACTAGCTGGTGAGAGTAGTCGTACTCTCAGTCAGGAAATTGATTTAAATTTTACTATCCCCTCCATAGCTGGAGGTCATTCTAGGTTAATAGCGCAGACCTTTCAGCCTCCCCGAGGCAATCCTCCTCCCGATAGTAGTGGTGGGGGAGTTCGTGGTGGGGGAACTCAGTCTATGAATATTATTCCCTTAATCCCCAAGGATGAAACTACTAATACTCTTTGGGGACAAACTCTTAGTGCTACGCCAACTTTTTTTCTTTACGTCCCGGCGGGGATTGATAAAACAATTAAATTTTATTTGGTAGATGAAGTAGAAGGGGAAACCTTATATGAAATGTTTCTTACTCCTCCTAGCAACGGAGGAATTATTTCTGTAACTTTTCCTAAGGAAGGAGGAAAAACTCTTAAAGAAGGTAGGGTTTATAGTTGGTATTTTGAAGTTCAAGTCGACTCAGCAGAAACTAACCCGAATCCTTTTGTTAGTGGTTTTGTCCAGAGAATTGTTCCTAGTCCAGAATTGAATAGTAGACTGCAAGCGGCCACTACCGATGACGATCGCTCCAAAATCTATGCAGCTAATGGTATTTGGTATGATCTAATTGCCACTGCTGCAACTCTGCGATCAACTAACCCGAATAACTGGGAAGCAATGCTTAATTCTGTGGGGTTGGGAGCGATCGCTCAAGCACCGTTGCTCCCTCCACCAACCACCATCACCAACAACAACCGCAATCTACCGGAGAATCGTCCTACACCAAACTAGGCTAAACTAAGGCAGTTATCTGGGGTCTAGTATCTACTTATTACTGATGGATTCCTTGCTAGGACTTACGCACTAGGAACGAATTATTTGGGATTTTGAAGGTTTTTGTGAGCTGAGCGGAGTCGAAGCCCATCAATGTCTTTAAATTCGTAAGTTCTGATTACACTACCTCTATGACTAAAAATTTGAGGGCAAGACTCCAGAAACTTGCTTGGCAGTGGCGGGGAGTCCTGATAGCGGCTCCCATTGTTTCCTTAACACTTATTGGCTTACGATCGCTCGGAGGTTTACAGTTATTAGAGTTGCTGGCCCTAGATCAGATGTTTATTTTCCGGGGGCAAGCTCCCCTAGAATCCCCGGTGGTAATTGTGGATATCACGGAAGAAGATGTGCGGCGGTCTCAACGCTGGCCTCTCACCGATGAGCAATTATTGAAAATATTGCAAAATATCAAAGCCCAAAGACCCAGTGCGATCGGGTTAGATATCTACCGAGATTTAGTCCTAGAACCCGGTCATCAGGATTTATTAAAGTTTATGAAAACAACTCCCAATTTATTTGGGATTAAAAAAGTCCTAGGCGAAAATATTAAGCCACCTCCGGGGCTAAAGTATCCTGAGCAAATTGCTGCTAATGATTTAATTAATGATCCTGATGGCAAAGTCCGGCGGTTCTTCCTCTCTATTCCAGTTTTGGAGCCGGGAAATGAGAAAAATCCCCCTCAAGAAAGTGCGATCGATGGATTTGGAGTCAAACTGGCACTAAAATATTTGAGCGATCGCCAGATCAACCCAGAAGTTATCAACTTAGAAAAACTCCAGTACCAAGTTGGCAAACTGAGTTTCCAGCCTTTTAAGAAGAATGATGGCGGCTATAGCCAAGTAGACGATCGAGGCTACCAGTTAATCTTAAATTATCGGGGCGGCCGGGGTAGTTTCTCTCGGATCACTATGACAGAAGTACAGGAAAATCGTATCCCGCCCAACTTCTTTACGGGGAAAGTAGTACTTCTAGGTGCTAGTGCTGCCAGCTTAAATGATCTCTACGATACTCCCTTCAGTAGTTCGATCGTCGGGATTCCCCAAAAAATGCCGGGAGTAGAACTCCATGCCCAAGTGGTAAGTCAGCTAATTGACGGGGCAATTAATAACCGCCCTGTAATTACAGGTTGGTCGGAGTCCCAAGAAATTATCTGGATTTTTGCTTGGGCTTTGGTGGGGGGGACTTTGACGTGGGTTCAGCGTCATGCCCAGCAGCGAGGTGGTTGGGTCATCTTCAAAATCATGAGTATGCCGATCGCTTCCTTGGGCTTAATTATCTTTAGTTATGGCTGCTTTCAAGCAGGCATCTGGGTTCCCCTAGTTCCCGCAATCTTGGCACTTCTAGGGACTTCCCTAAGTATCACGAGCTATATTGCAAAAACTGCTGGGGAGATTAGAGCCACCTTTGGCCGCTATATTACCGAGGACGTGGTGGCAACCCTCTTAGAAAATCCTGACGGGGCAAAACTAGGGGGAGAGCGTCGTTGGATTACAATTCTCACCTCGGATTTGCGGGGATTCACTGCCCTAGCCGAGAGCCTTTCTCCCGAGGAAGTAGTAAAAATCCTGAATATTTACCTAGGAATTATGGCCGAGGTGATTTCTGAATATCAGGGGACGATCGATGAATTTATGGGCGATGGCATCTTGGTACTATTTGGTGCACCCATGCTCCGGGAAGACGACCCCCAACGGGCGGTAGCTTGTGCGATCGCTATGCAATTGGCCATGACTAGGGTGAACCAAGAAATGCAAAACCTTGGGCGATCGGCTCTCAGTATGGGCATTGGGATTAATACCGGAGAAGTGGTGGTCGGCAATATTGGTTCAGTAAAACGCACTAAATATGGCGTAGTCGGCAGTCAAGTCAACCTTACCTACCGGATTGAATCCTATACCACCGCCGGGCAGATCCTCATTTCCCCCGCCACCCATCAAGCAGTTACCCGGATGCAAGCTAATCTCCAGATTGATGAGAGTAAGCAAGTCACCCCTAAGGGAGTAAAAGAATCCATTACTGTTTATTCCGTTCGGGGGATTAAGGGGCAATATCACCTAACTCTGCCCGAAAAAATTATAGACTCGCTATACAATTTACCAAGCTCGATCGACCTCCACTTTGCTATTTTAGATGGCAAGAATGTCAGTCCCACAGCTATTCCGGCAACTCTAGTCAAGCTCGGTCATCATTCAGCAGAAATTACTAGTTCTAGAATTCTTACGGATCTTACTAATATTAAAATCAACCTAGTTCTGGAGAGTGAACCTACCTTAGCTGGGGAAGATATCTATGCTAAGGTATTAGGGCTGGGGGAGAAAGATGGCAATTTTAGGATAGTTTTTACAGCTTTAACTCCTAAAACAGAATTATTATTAAGCAATCTCTACCAATCTTGTCAGTTTGAGTTGATCAGCTTCGTAGATAAAGTTAATTAAGTATAGAATTATTAAACATAGAATTATCAAGATTAAAAAGCCGATCTTGGCTTCAGCTTCATGGCAAACCCAGTTATAGAACTAAGATGAGCATTATCACTAATTTATTTAGTACCCTATTGTTAGCAGCTTGGATTGTGACAGCGGCAGTACTGGCAGTGCAGAATGTCATGGGGGTTTCTCTACGGTTTTTGGGGGGGCAAACCATTCAAATCCCTGTGGGAGTATTACTTATCCTCTGTGTAGCTTTAGGGGTGGTGGCTGGAGCGATCGTTCCTTTAGTTTGGCGCATTTCTAATTCTTTAGGACGTAAAAAGTAAAAGCTAAAAAATCTTGGTTAAAGAACTTTTGCTGAAGAGCTAAGAATCATTTTTTGTTCACGGTATAGACTCTCTGTCTGAATATGGGTGCAATTGGATGTAGACAACTCTTGAAAAATATCAAGTTTCCTGCATATTAGCCTTAGGGTCGTTATTTAACCTAAAATGCTGGTTAGATATTCTCCTTGAGTAAAGTTCAAGTAAAGTTCCCCCTGCCCTAAATGAAGTTATGATCACGGATACTGCCAAAATCCTCATCGTTGACGACGACTCCGCTATTCGCAATCTGATTCTCCGTTTCCTTAGTCGTAAGTACCAAGTAGAATCTGCCGCTGATGGCAAAACAGCCATGGCAATATTTCCCCAATTTCAGCCAGATTTAGTGATTCTGGATGTTAATCTCCCCGACGCCTTAGGTTACAATCTCTGTGAACAGATGCAAAGTAATACTAATGTTTTTGTGCTGATGCTTACCAGTCGGACTGACACCATTGATAAACAGCAGGGTTTTGAACAAGGGGCTGATGATTATCTAACCAAGCCCTTTGACTTACAAGAACTGGAGTGGCGAGTGGCGGCGATTTTAAAACGGCAGCGTCCCGTTAGTCCTCCTCCTCAACAACAAATAGTTTTTAAAAATCTCGTTATCGATACAGAAAAGCGAGAGGTTACTGTTAATAATCAAATAATTTACTTAACTGCCTTAGAATTTGACCTTTTATACTTTTTGGCAAATAATCCGGGGCGGGTTTTACGGCGGGAGGAGTTGATCAAACAGGTGTGGGATTATGAATATACTGGGGAACAAAGGATAGTTGATGTACATATTGGCCAAATCCGCCGCAAAATAGAATTAGATGTAACTCAGCCGGCGATGATTCAAACTGTTCGGGGAGTAGGCTACAAGTTTATAATTCCTGATCAAGAATAAGGTACTTTAAGAAATGATTGCTGTTTCTCCTAAAACCTATACTCCAGAAGAATATCTAGAATTAGAGATTGTCGCAACATCTCGGAATGAATATCATAATGGCAAAATTATTCCCATGACTGGCGGTACTCCTACCCATAATGAGTTAATTCGAGCTTTTACAGTAATACTTAGTTTGCAACTACGTAGACAACCTTACCAAATATTTTTGGCCGACCAGCGGCTATGGATTCCCGATCGGCAAATTTATACCTATCCTGATGTAATGGTGGTAGCAAAGCCGATAGAATTGCAACCAGGGCGGAAAGACACGGTGACACAACCGATTTTTATTGCAGAAATATTATCTAATTCGACAAAGAATCGAGATAGGCGAGAGAAGTTTGCTGATTACCGCACAATTTCTAGTTTTCAAGAATATCTGTTAGTTGATCAGACAAGACCTCATGTAGAGCAATATATAAAACAGGCTGCTAATCAATGGTTGCTGGTGGAGTACGATCGCCCTGATGATAAATTTATTTCTTCCTCCCTAGGTGTGGAAATTAGCCTAGTAGATTTATATGAAGGGGTAGATATTTAGCTTATCAACACGTGGAGTATTCAATTATAGAAATCATCTACCAGAAACAATTTGATCTAGTGAATAATTTAAGATTGCTATAAGGCGATCGCCTATGGGATAATCTTTAGCCCGGATCAAGTTAATATTTACTAATGAGCAAGGACAGGCGATCGACAGTTCCCCAAAATCATTACCTTCAAAATCATTACCCTAGGACTACCTAATTTATGCAATTTATTGACCAAGTAGAGATTAGTGTCGCCGCCGGGAAGGGGGGAGATGGAATGGTGTCATTTCGCCGGGAAAAATATGTCCCAGCGGGGGGACCCTCCGGGGGTAAGGGAGGCAAAGGTGGAGATGTGATCATTACGGCGGTGGAAGATTTACAAACCTTGATTGATTTTCGGTTTGCCCATCATTTTAAGGCTGAAGATGGGGTGAGGGGTGGGTCAAATAATTGTACGGGGGCCAATGGAGCCGATCGCCTAATTGAAGTTCCTTGTGGGACGATGATCTTCGATCGAGATACAGGGGAATTAATCGAGGATTTGATCTATCCCCAACAAGTCTTCTGCATTGCCAAGGGCGGCAAAGGAGGGTTGGGCAATAAATCTTTTTTAAGTAATAGCAACCGCGCGCCGGATTATGCCCTGCCGGGTTTGGAGGGGGAAGCAAGGAATCTCCGCCTAGAGTTAAAGCTCTTAGCGGAGGTGGGAATTATTGGTCTGCCTAATGCCGGAAAATCTACTTTGATCTCGACGATTTCGGCAGCTCGTCCCAAGATTGCCAATTATCCTTTTACAACCCTAGTACCGAACTTGGGGGTAGTACGGAAGCCTAGTGGAGATGGGACGGTATTTGCCGATATTCCGGGTTTGATTGAAGGGGCGCATATGGGTATTGGTTTAGGGCATGATTTCTTACGCCATATCGAACGGACAAAAATCTTGCTTCATGTGGTAGATGTGACTTCAGAGACAGCGATCGCCGATTACCATACCATCCAAGCAGAACTAAGTGCCTACGATCATGATTTAAGTACCCGTCCCCAAGTTTTGGCTCTAAATAAAATTGATGCGATCGATGAAGATGCTCAAAAAGAAATCCTGAAGGAGTTTCACCAGGTAACTCAGGCGCCCATTTTCCTGATTTCCGCCGCTACTCAAGCAGGCATAAAACCTTTACTCCAAGCTATTTGGCAGACCTTAGATAATCTAGATTTGGTGTCATAAAACGACTAGATCATTTCAGTAGTGGCGTGACTTCACTAAACTGGTGCATTAAAATTTTGGCTTTACGCCGGACTAAACCTGACTAAGATGGTTGTATCCATTTTTCTATTGTACTACTTTAGCTAACGTGAGTTCGATAGACATCCTTAAAACCCTTATGGTTTCGTTGGCAAATTGAAAAGCAGGAAAAAACGACTCGCTGGTCATAAGGACTTCAAAAACCATCTAACTCACGTTAATCTAGTATCTAAGTAATTTCCTTTAGGAAAAGTAACTAAATCGCAATTGCTTTACAGACCCTAGTTATGCGGTGCAGACAGCTAAATCAATGTCTGCTTTCACCCTACAGTTGAAAGTCAAACCCTAAGAGAAACAATCAATGAGTCTTACATTTTATTTCGCTCCCATGTCCACGGCTAGCATCACCGAAGCCGTTCTTGCAGAACTTGCTATCCCCTTCGATCTCGTAAAACTCAATATCAGTATCGGAGACACTAAAACACCTGAATTTCTGAAGATTAACCCAAACGGAAGAGTCCCTGTAATCGTGCATGAAGGAATAGCAATCTGGGAGTCTTCTGCGATCACGATGTACCTCGGTGAAGTCTTTGGCGTAGATGCCAAGCTTTATCCCGCCCTAGGTCCGAAGCGTGGCGAAGCCATGAAATGGATCGCATGGAGTAACGTTACTTTTGCAGAGGCGGCTAGCCGATTATTCGTATCCTTGCCGACTGAAAAGCAGGGAGACCCTGAGACTAACGCGCAGGAAAAAGTAGCCCCTGAGATGAAAAATGCGAGCGCAATGGAGAAAGCAAAAGCGGATATTGCTGATTGTCTCAGAA
>JANMHD010000546.1:0-2038 GCA_031374985.1 Coleofasciculaceae cyanobacterium OTE_70_metabat_329
TTCTACAGCCCTTTCTTCCGGTTCGATGATTAATTTCATTACTCCTAGACCTAAATTGGCTGAATCTATTTCATCCAAGTAGAATCTTTGGACTCGCTCTAGGGCAATAAAATCTGCAAACTGCTCTAATTCTATCCGCTCCACACTCCGACTGGGGTAAACTACCACGATGCGCCAAGGTTGCTTAGGGCGATACTGCCGGAGATAGAGAAATAATTCAGCAAAAATCCGATGATACAACTCCTCATCGGGTTGCATCTGGACTTCTAGCAAGTAAAAGGGTTGCTCCTCGCTTTTGGGGAGAAATAAACCATCCAAGCGAAAGGCTAATTGTTTGACTTCGATCGAGGTGAAGTCATAACTCTCCGCAGTAATGCTGGGCAGGTTAAGCAGTTCAAAGAAACCGGCGGGATAGGATTGGAAAAGGCGGTAGAAAATACTATCAGTTTTCACGCAGGGCTAATCTTAAGGTTAAAAGGTTAATTAGAGTTAAGATCAACTTACCCTAATTCTTAGTTTATTTTCTACCTAAATCCCCTATGTATTGTGATTACCTCGAACGCATCCTCACGGCTCGTGTCTATGATGTTGCTCAAGAAACTCCCCTAGAATACGCGGCTAATCTGTCAGTGCGTCTTGATAATAAATTGCTCTTGAAGCGGGAAGATATGCAATCGGTATTTTCTTTCAAGTTGCGGGGTGCTTATAACAAGATGGCGCAGTTGCCCCCAGATTTATTAGCCCAAGGGGTAATTGCGGCTTCGGCAGGGAATCATGCCCAAGGGGTGGCTTTAGCGGCAAGTCGCTTGGGGACTCGATCGATCATTGTCATGCCTATTACGACTCCAGAGGTAAAGATCAAGGCAGTCAAAGCTAGAGGCGGTGAAGTAGTCCTCTATGGCAATACCTTTGATGATGCCTACATCCATGCCCGGCTGTTGGAACAGGAAAAGGGCTTAACTTTTATTCATCCCTTTGATGATCCTGATGTGATTGCAGGGCAGGGAACGATCGGCATGGAAATCCTTCGGCAATGCCAGCAGCCAATCCATGCGGTGTTTGTGGCGATCGGGGGGGGTGGTCTTATCTCTGGGATTGCTGCTTATATTAAAAGATTGCGCCCAGAAATTAAAATTATTGGGGTAGAACCGGTAGATGCGTCGGCAATGTATCAGTCTTTGCAGGCAGGAAAGCGTATTCGGTTGCCTCAAGTAGGTTTATTTGCTGATGGGGTAGCCGTGCGGGAAGTAGGAGTAGAGACTTTTCGTTTGTGTCAGCAGTATGTGGATGAGGTGATTTTGGTGGATACCGATGATACCTGTGCTGCTATTAAAGATGTGTTTGAAGATACTCGATCGATCCTAGAACCCGCCGGAGCCTTGGCCATCGCCGGGGCAAAAGCCTATGTGGAACGGGAACAAATTACGGGGCAGACCCTAGTGGCGATCGCTTGTGGGGCAAATATGAACTTCGATCGCCTGAGATTCGTAGCCGAACGAGCAGAACTGGGGGAACGCCGGGAAGCAATATTTGCCGTAAATATTCCTGAAGCACGAGGGAGTTTGCGGCGATTTTGTGATTGTTTAGGCGATCGTAATCTCACGGAGTTTAGCTACCGGATTGCTGATTCCCACGCGGCACATATTTTTGTGGGATTGCAGATTAAGAACCGAGCTGATGCTGCCCAGATGGTTCAAGAATTTGAATCCTGTGGATTTAAAACGATCGATCTCACCGATGATGAACTAACTAAACTCCACCTCCGCCACATGGTGGGGGGTCGATCGCTCCTTGCCCATAACGAATTACTATATCGGTTCGAGTTTCCTGAACGTCCGGGAGCATTGAGATCTTTTGTTAGCTCTATGAGTCCCAACAGGAATATTAGTTTATTCCACTATCGCAACCACGGGGCAGACTACGGCCGAATTGTGGTAGGAACCCAAGTACCGCCCCAAGAAATGACCGATTGGCAAGCCTTTCTCGATACCCTAGGTTATCAATACTGGGACGAGAGTCAGAATCTGGCTTATAAGCT
>JANMHD010000356.1:0-3821 GCA_031374985.1 Coleofasciculaceae cyanobacterium OTE_70_metabat_329
CCTTTGCCCAGGGGCAGTAAAATTCCTTTTTGCTCGCCTCGGGTTAACTTTTGGGCGGTAATCCTTAACTCTGACCAAGTTTTGGGTAAATCTTTTATCCCAGCAGCCGCAAGGAGAGAGGGACGGTAGAATAAGCCCACATTGTTAGTTCCAAAGGGGATTGACCAAATTTTATTTTGATAGGTCATGGATTCCAGTAAGGCGGGATCGAGGTCTTGACCCTGAGGCGATCGAAGCTGTGGTTGCCACAATCGCTCCAAAAATTCTCCTAGGGGAACTATGCCCCCTAAATCTACCAATTGCCCCGTTAGCATGGGGGCGCCCCAGAGGAGGTCTGGGGGTACATTACCCACGATCGCCGCTAAGATTTTAGGCGGTTGCTGGTCAGACTGCCCTACATACAAGGATTCCACTTGAATTTTGGGATGAGCTTGATTAAATTTATCCACTAAAGTTTGCAAAACATCCCGATTGGGGGGCGGATTCACTCCTTGCCATAGAGTAAGGTGGATCACCTCCTTTGGCATAGTTGAGGCTAAAGGACGACTTTGGCAACTGGTAAGAATACTGGCAAATACGATCAGGGCGATTGTGGCAACTACAGCTACGATCGCAATTGCTACCCCTTGATACACTTTGAATAAAGCCTTTAATAATTTCTTTAATGCCATTATTTAGATATCCTAAGAGTTTTCTTCCTCTTCTAAAGGGAGAGGGCTGGTGAGGGGATCAAGTTTCTCCCGCATGGTAGGAGCTACGGACGAGGGGAGCCGATCGCACATGGCTAAAGCCTAAAGATTTAGCAACTTCTCCCAATTCCGTAAATTCCTCTGGAGTCCAATATTTTGCTACTGGTAAATGCTCCAAGGAAGGCCGGAGGTATTGCCCCAAGGTGAGACGATCGCATCCTACAGCCCGTAGATCCTGCATTGATTGAATAATCTCTGCCCTAGTTTCCCCATGCCCCAGCATTAATCCAGATTTAGTTGGGATAGATGGGTTTAGGTTCTTAACAATCCTTAATAGGTTGAGGGAGCGATCGTACTGCGCCCCCCGGCGAACTACGCCCTGTAATCTTTCCACCGTCTCAATATTATGGTTATAACAAGCAGGTTTTGCTGCTACCACGATCGCTGCCCTCTCCTGCTGGGCAATCTCAGCATTTTGACCACTCCAAAAATCTGCTGTTAGCACTTCGATTTCCGTTTGGGGTTGTAAAGCTCGGATCGCCTGCATCGTTGCCACAAACCATCCCGCTCCCTGATCAGCTAAGTCATCCCTAGCAACAGAAGTTAGCACCACATAGCGTAAACCTAGAATTTGTACGGATTCCGCTACCTTCTGGGGTTCTAAGGGATCCAGGGGCTGGGGGGCATGACCCTTATCTACCTGACAAAAAGCGCAACTCCTAGTACAGGTGGGTCCCATCAATAGAAAAGTAGCCGTTTTATTGCTATAGCATTCCCCCCGATTAGGGCAGCGTCCCTCTTCACAGATAGTATGAATTTGTCTCTGCTTAATAATTTGCTGGACTGGAGAAATCTCGCTGGCCTTGCCGATCGCTGAATGATGTAGCCAAGGGGGAAGCCGACTTAATCCCTTTTTCCTAGAATGACTAGCATTACTAATTTCGGGAGTTGGAGATGGGTCTCTAAGCGATCGAGGAGCTGGAGGAGGTGAATAAGACATAGGGGAGGCAGGTATTTTAGGAAAAATAATACTTCCACTTTTAAATAGGGGTGGTTTAAGGGTGGATTTCTTTAAACCTAGGATAAATCCTTTCACCGCCCTTAGATATTGATACAATGAATTTTAAATAGACACAGCACACTTTGTTAAACAAGGTGGAGACTCTTTTCTTTAGACCATCCAGTGTCTTTAGCCAAAGAGACTCAAAAAATAAGTAGATAGATAATCAGGCAAAGTCTCAAGGAGTTGATCGTGGCACAACAAAAGATTTTAGTTATCGACGATAGCAAGGTAATTCGGGTCAAAGTTAGGGACATGTTGCCTACGGGTAACTTTGAGGTTTTAGAAGCACAGGATGGATTGGAGGGGCTATCTTTAATTAAAAAAGAGAATCCCAACTTGATTATGCTAGATTTTCTGTTACCGAAGATGAGCGGCTGGGAAGTATTTCAAGAAATTCAAAAAAGTGCTACTCTCCAGAAAATTCCCCTAGTCCTCATGTCTGGGCGTAAGGAGGAAGTTACAGAAAAAATTACTGAACCCTTCCAGTATTTCTCCTTTGTGGAGAAACCTTTTGAGAAAAATCAACTTGTGGCAGCTATTAAGGATGCCATGCAGAAATCTAAGCTTCCTAGGGAGGCTCCCCCCGTTGCTCCTGCGGCTGCTTCTGTCGCCTCTGCTGCGGGATCTGGAGAGATTGCTGCTCTCAATGAGAAAGTAAATAAACTACAGGCAGAGGTAGATGCTCTCAAGAAACAACTGATCCAACTTGCTACCTTTGTTAGACAAAAGGTTAAGTAATAAGGCTAATTGACCTAAACTTCATCCCTAGATTCCAAAATAAATGCTCAAGGTTGGCAGATTTTTGGTAGCTTAACTAATAGTGTGGCAAGTTCCTTGCCACTAAAAAGCTAGGAAACTTTTACTTACAAATTTTTATCAGTATTTATTCCTAGAAGCTACAGTTAATAAGTCAATGTTAGGAGAAAAGAAATGTCGATCGTATTTCAACTTAGCCTGTATTCCTTGGTTGCTCTGTCCTTTGCTATGGTAGTTGGGGTTCCCGTTGCCTATGCTTCTCCCCAAAACTGGGATCAATCGAAGAAATTATTATACCTAGGTGCTGGAGTCTGGGCTTTGTTAGTTATAGCTGTCGGAGCTTTAAATTTTTTCGTGGTTTAGCTGTCTAGGTAAAACTGAAGGGATAAGATTTTACGAGAAACCATAATCATCAACATAAGTAAAATCTTCTAGGACACTTATTGGATTTAGTATCTCTAATTAGATCAAAAATTAAATCAATCATCGGAGCCGTGAACCCCTAGTTCCGGCTCTCCTATTGTCGAGTTGTCATTTATAAAGTGACTAGAGGCTGTAATTTTTGCCTCCGGTGGGGCGAAAATCATGCTTTATAAGTTACCTCTCAAAATCTATTCAAAATCTATTCAAAATCTATGGCAACTTTTGAGGGAAATTTCACAGGTAGTAGTAGTTACAGGTTTGCGATCGTAGTTGGTCGTTTTAATGATCTAGTAACCGGAAAGTTACTCGCAGGCTGTCAAGATTGCTTGAAGCGGCACGGAGTTGACCCAGACCCCCAAGGCACTCAAGTAGACTATGCTTGGGTTCCGGGCAGTTTTGAAGTTCCCTTAGTAGCACGGCGGTTGGCTCTCTCCCAACGTTACGATGCCATTATCTGTCTTGGCGCAGTGATTCGGGGAGATACGCCCCATTTTGACTACGTAGCTGCTGAAGTAACTAAAGGAATTGCGGCAATTAGCTTACAAACAGGGATTCCGGTCGTATTTGGGATTCTGACCACTGATACTATGCAGCAGGCACTAGAGAGGGCAGGAATTAAGAGTAACTTGGGTTGGAACTATGCCATGAGTGCTTTGGAAATGGCCAGTTTGATGCACCAGCTACCGGGTAGTGTCAGCTATGGGGAAGTTAAGCCAATGCTGGGAGCCTCAGCCTAGGTTCGATCGGTCTCATCGCCTCTGGTGAGCTGTAGAAGGCGGGCGGTTGAAACCGCAGCTAGAAGAACAAAGTCCGCCTTTGCGGACTAATTTCTGGAAAATATTTAGTTGGGTATATTTAGTTGAGCGTATCTGGCTTGGAGTTCGGGGATT
>JANMHD010000595.1:0-1816 GCA_031374985.1 Coleofasciculaceae cyanobacterium OTE_70_metabat_329
CGTTCAGGAAATCCTATCTCAAGATTCTGGTAGTTATAATTTACATTGTGAATCAGGATTAAATATATCAGTCGATCGAGTATTTTGGGTAACAAATGCTGCTGCTCCGGCATGGATAAAAGCTTCGGGTTTAGCAACTAATGAAAGCGGATTTATAGCAGTGAATAACTATCTGCAATCTATCTCTTATCCCCAAATCTTTGCAGTGGGAGATATTGCTAGTATGGTTAATTATGAATTACCCAAGGCGGGGGTATTTGCGGTGCGTCAGGGATTGCCTCTTGCCGAAAATCTGCGGTTATTCAGTCAAGGTAAAACCCTAAAACCCTATCATCCCCAAGCTCGATATTTAAGTTTAATTGGTACTGGAGATAGAAAAGCCTTAGCAGTTTATGGAAAATTTGGGATAGCTGGTGTGGCTGGTGGGTTGTTGTGGAAGTGGAAAGATGGGATCGATCGTACTTTTATGGCTCAGTTTGAGAATTGAAAATTTAGAGCAATTCAATGGGTTAGAATTAGGGGCAATTGCTTAACCTAGGAATTATACCTATGCCCAATCTGCCAGATATTACTAAGCGCCATGTTCGTCTGTTGACTTTTACTGGTCTTGCGGTGGGAGTGGCAGTCTGTCCTGCGGCGGGGGCTGCGATCGCAGCGGGAGAAATTGTTGCGGTGGGGGCGGCTGTAGCTACAGGTATTGCGGGGATTGTTGCGGGAATTACAGGCAGTCTTGTGGCGAATGAGCTAGTTGATCATGACTTGAGCCGAACTTCTGTGCAGGTAAGCCATAGCCAAGAAAAAATGGCTAATGAAGATTTGATCAAGGCATCGGGGTTGGCGGTGGGATGGTTAATTGAAGCTACTGCCACATCGGGGCGGTATGCCAAGGAAGCTAAGAAGCTGAAAGATTTGGCTCTATTTGCTGCCCAAAAGTGGACAATGCTAATTTCGGTGAGTCGTGAGGGTAAGTTTCCTGAATTAGACCTTTTACAAGAAGAGGAGATCAACACTATATTTGCTCACCAAGGAAAGGATTTTTTTGAGCAAACGGTTTTGAGCCTAGAAGATTGGCGGGTAATTCTGCGGAATGGGTTATGTCTTCCCAGTGGGATTAGTCTAGAGGATCAAACCATTAGCGATTTGGCGACAACTCTTCATACAAAGTTTGCGAAGGCGTTGCGGGAGGTGTTAAAGGCGGATTTTGAGGAGGGGGGGAAGGCGTTTGCGGGGTTGACGCTTTCGATGTTGGGAGAAATGTTGGCAATTCTCCGGGCTGGTTCTCCGGCGGGTGATAATTCGGCAATTTTGCAAGGAATAAAAGAAATTGAGGCACTTCAGCAGCAACTTGACCAGAATAATCAGGATGGTTTTAAGCAGCTAGGTAAGCAGATTGATTCGGGTTTCGCTGAGGTGATGACGGCGCTGGGAGTTCAGGAAAGCCAGATACGAGATTTACGAGACTGGCTCCAATCGGAATTACAAAACATTAGTAGCAAAATCGACAAAGTACAAAGCACGGTAGAGACAGGTTTTGCTAGTAGTGATGAAAAACTCAATGCGATTCAGGAACAACAGAAAACGATTATTAATACCTTAACTCAATTTGATAAATCTATAAAAATTGAGAGTTTCTCGTCTATACGTTTCGATGATATGCGTCCTATAGTTTCTGATTGGCAAGGGAGAGAAACAGAGCTAAAAATTGTTAAGGATTGGCTAGATAATGATGAAATTCAATTAGCTTTTATTACGGGAATTGGAGGTATGGGAAAAACTTCCCTTGCGGTGACAGTTTTTAATCAAAGTGAGGGCTTTC
>JANMHD010000597.1:0-12844 GCA_031374985.1 Coleofasciculaceae cyanobacterium OTE_70_metabat_329
TCCACCCGTCCGGCACCTTCTGGGGGCGGGGCAGCTATTTACGTAGATGGGGCTTTGAATAGTAGCGGCAAGATTGTCATCCGTCGGAGTCGCATGAGTAATAATATCTCTGCTAATCATGGCGGAGGGATGTTTGTGCAACTGTATGGGACGGATAAATTAGTTTTTAGTCAAAATATTGTGGCTAGAAATACTGCTAGTGGAACTCAAGGGGGTTCAGGGGGCGGTCTGTTTATTTTGGGGAATGGTAGTGGAACGATCGCTAATATTCGGCAAAGTACTTTTTCCAGTAACAAAGCCACTGGTTTAGGGGCAGGATTATGGCTAGGGACGGGGATCAATGCTAACTTGATTAATAATACGATCGCTAATAATCAAGCCGTGAATCCCAATAGCAATGGCGGTCAAGCTGGAGGAATTGCCGTGTTGGATAATAGTCCGGTTACTATTAATAACTCCACGATCGTAAATAACTTTGCCAGTTCTTTTAATGGAGCAATTATAGGTGGTAATTCCGTTATTCTAAGCAACAGTATTATTGCCAATAATCGGGCAGGAAATTCTTTTGGAGTCCGTAATAATTGCTCTAGTCTGATGACTAACGGTGGGAATAATATCGAATTTCCTCAACGCAGTGGTGATTCTAATGATAGTAACTGTGCCGCAGGAATCCAGATTATTGATCCTCTTTTAGGAGCCTTTATTAATAACGGTGGGTTAACTAGAACGATCGCTCTGCAACCCAACAGTCCAGCAGTTAATAGAGGTAATAATGCTACCTGTAATCCTATTGATCAGCGGGGTATAGCTAGACCTCGTGGGGGAATTTGTGATATTGGAGCTTTTGAACGTTAAGTTTTAAATTCTAAGGTTTAAAATCCAAACTTTAGAGTTGAAATCTTACATTTTTTTTATTACCCGCCAAATATTACTCAAAAGTTCTTCAATCCAAAGAGTAATTCCGTCAAGGATTTCTAAACATTTTTGCAAGGGATGTTTAACATAGCCTTTGGAAGTTACTTTGGTTTCTATCCAATCATAGTCATTGTTGTCTAAATCTGTTGATAGATCACAATAATTTGCAATTCCATATTCTACATCTCTATAACTTAAAGTGGTTTTTGGGGATTTAACAGGCTTAGTATCAAGAGATTTCTTCTTCTGGTGGGCCGTAACCTGTTTTAAGGAAGGATGGTTAGTTTGAGATAGGAGCTTAGTTTCACCTACAGAAGGAATATCTATCATATCCTCATCTTCATAGCTATTTATTTGCTGATTTGAGGGAGGCTTAAATAGGTCTTCTGAGGTTAACCAATCATCTTCAGAAAAAGGTAGCTCTTGATATTTTGGAGATGAATTTATGGAAGTATAAAAAACATTAGGAATGGAATCATTTAACGAATAATCACTTGGATGACCTTGGATAGAATAAATTTCTTGAGGATACCCTTGTCCAAAAAAGTAAGCGATCGCCCCTTGAATTAATGCCCAAATATTTTCTCTAGTATTCTCTAGATTATCTTCTGAATTATTTTCTAGGGGACCTGCTTCACTATTACTAATTCCCTGACTACTTCCCCAAGACTGAGTTCTAAATAACACTTGCTGGGGAGAAACCATCAAAGGTAATAATCTTTCCCCAAGCTGATTTAACCATTGGGAAGCAGGAGTGATTTGTTTTATTTCAATCTCATAAACTTGTTGATCGACTACTTGTAGAGTTGTTGTTGAAATGGGCAGAACAGGAAACGAGGGAAAATTAATTTCTGAGAATATTTTTAGGAGATTAGTTGATGAATCTATTACAGCTAAATTAGATTCTTGAAAGAGATTAGCTGCGATCGCTACTTCTCCCCTCTGTACCCAGGCCATAACTCCCCAAAACCACTTGGCTGGCAGTAAAGTTTGGGGACTCTGGGGGTTAGGTAATTCCTTGGAGATTCTTTTTTGGGATTGAAGGAAACGACGGCGATCGTACCCATAGCTTGCCACTTCCCAAGTTATTTTCTCAGCTAATTTTTTTTGTTGTTCTGGGGTAAGAATATCCAAAATTTGATTATTATTATCTACTAAAACTAAATTCCGAGATGTAATTAAGTTAGCTATCCCTTGAATAAACAAACCAGCCTTAATTAATCTATTTTCTTCACCTGATAAAATAGAAGATAAATTCTCTTGCTCTCCTAAGCCTCCTAAGGAAAGATGCTGGACGTTTTCCTGAGCTTGTCGAAGGGGGTAAGGGTAAATATTATTACTAAAGGTAAGGGTAGAATCTTGATCTACTGGATCTACTTGATCTATTAGAGAAGATTGTTGATAGTAAGGATAAATAGGATTACTATTATTGATATTATTGTCAAACTGAGATGTACCTAGAACTAGATTTTGAGAAAATAATTCTGGTAAAAATTCCTTGACTAGTTCTAGAGTCTGAACAATTGGTTTATCTACTTCAGGTGATAAAAATTGCTGATTATCTACTTCATTATTTAGAGATATTGCCTCCCTTTTGGCAGTAGATTCTTGGAACTGCCAAACAAAATTTCTACTAGTTTGAATTAGCAAATAAACTGGATAAAGGGCTATTTGGACACCCCAGATAGTTGCCACTTGCACATGACGCAATGCTATCTTAGACTGATTTATGAATTGTTGCGATCGCCGATTCAGGAAGTTAAATAACTTACTTTTATAAACACCAGAACTAGATTCAGAGCTAGATTCAAACATAGGGGGAACCTTGGAACAAAGTAGTGAAGTAGCAAATAGGGAAAATGCAAACCATCTAATAGAAGAGGCGATCGCTAGACTCCGTGCCTGTACCCAACTGGACATTTTAGGGAATTGGCAAATTTGCGATCTAGATATTTCTGCTAGTCGGCTAGACCAATTATACTCTTTCCCTTGGATCACACCTGAAGTTAATTCTAATAATTCTAACGATTCTAACAATTCCAAAGCAAGCGATCGCTCTGGTAATCCTCTTCCCCAAAAGATTACTTGGGCAAAAGGCTCTCAAGTTCGCTGGTTTCGCCAAAAATTAATCATCCCTACAACTCTAGATACCTATTCCCTTGCTGGGTTATCCCTCCGCTTAGCTTTGACTTGGTGGGCAGAAGTAGCGCAGGTTTTTGTGGATGGACAGTTGGTGCAAGAAGGAGATTTATTTGATGCTCAAGCACGGGTTTTGTTACGAGAAGAAGTTATTGCCGGTGATAGTGTAGAAATTTTGGTGAGATTAGTTAGCCCCATTCATGATCAGGGGGCATTGATGCGATCACTCTGTATCTATGAATTGCCCTATAGAACTTTTCAAAATTTGCCTAATTTACAATTATTTGATCTTAACTTTGTAGCTGATCAATTAGCTGTTTATCAACAATATTTAACTAGTAATCAACTACAACAATTAGTAGAAATTACCAATAAAATCAAATGGGATTTATTGTCTGATTCAGCACAATTTAATTTATGTTTAATTCACTGGTACGAATCTATCTATAATCTAGGTCTGCCCCAAACCATTCAACAGCATAAAATTCATCTTCTTGGTCATGCCCATCTAGATATGGCATGGTTGTGGGAAGTAGCAGAAACTTGGCAAGTAGCTCAACGTACTTTTGAGTCGGTAATTCATCTCCAAGGAGACTTTCCTGAGTTGATATTTTGCCATTCCACACCAGCTTTATACCAGTGGATTGAGCAAAATCGCCCTGATTTGTTTCAGTTAATTCGGCATAAGATTCAGCAGGGAACATGGGAACTACTAGGGGGAATGTGGATTGAGCCAGAAATGAATTTAATTAGCGGAGAATCGATCGCTCGCCAACTCCTCTACGGGCAACGATATTTACTAGAAAAATTTGGCCAGATAACCAAAATAGCATGGCTACCTGATACCTTCGGTTTTTGCGCTACTCTACCGCAGTTTTTGCAATTAGCTGGAATTGATTATTTTGTAACTCAAAAACTAGATTGGAATGATACAACAAAATTCCCTTATCCTTTATTTTGGTGGGAATCGATCGATGGTAGTAAAGTTTTAAGCCTCATGTCAAATCCGATCGGGGAAGGAATTGAACCTACCAAGATTGCTGCCTACGGAGCCAATTGGCAAGCTAAAACTGGCTTAGATGATCATCTTTGGTTAATGGGGGTGGGAGATCATGGAGGTGGGCCAAGCCGGGATATGTTGGAAACTATCAAGCGTTGGCAATTAGCTTATTCTAACCTTACCTTATCCTCCCAAAAATCTAAGGAACAGGATCGAATCAACAGCCAACATCTTGCCTTTCCTCAACTACAATTTACAACTGCCCTAGATTATCTAGAGCAGATCAAATCTCAAGAAAATTCCTCCGAACTTCCTATCTGGCAAGATGAATTATATCTAGAGTTTCATCGAGGTTGCTACACTACTCATGGGGATCAAAAATACTTTAATCGTTATTGTGAAGGACTACTATATGAAGTGGAATTATTAGCGGCGATCGCAACTCTTACCACTGACAAAATTTATCCCCAAACAGAGATAACTACCCTTTGGCAAAAAGTTTTATTTAATCAATTTCATGATATTCTTCCCGGCACTTCTATTGCCGAAGTTTTTGTTACTGCTAACCAAGATTGGCAAACAGTAATCACTATAGGAAAAGAGATTTGGGAAGCTAGTTGGCAAGCTATTTTCTTGAATATTAATATGCCTTTGCCACCCGAAGAAAATGCTCAACCAATTATTGTATTTAACTCCCTGAGTTGGCAGCGCAGTGAAGTAGTTAGTTTGATTTTATCAGAGGGTTTATCTAATAATTTAAGAGGCGATTTAACAGATAATTTTAGTAGTAGGAATACCAAACAAACATGGCAAATTCTAGATGGCAATGGTCAAGTTATTCCTAGTCAACTATCCACTAATTCGCCGAATATTTTACTATTTTTAGCTGAAAATATTCCTAGTATTGGCTTTACTTATTTTTGGTTGATAGCTTCTCCTGATAGCGTTTCCCTAACATCAAAAAATTTGATAACTAATCCAATAGTGAAAGCAACAAATCAGTTAGTAGAAAACATGACTTGGCAACTAGAGAATCAACTTTTTAGGATATTAATTAATCCCATAACTGGAGATATAGCGAGTATTTTTGACTTAATAAATAATAGAGAAATTCTCCAAGCAGCAGGAGGTAATCAATTACAATTTTGGAGTGATACAGGACAGTACTGGGATGCGTGGAATATTAATCCTAACTATGCTCAATATCCTTTGCCAGATGCAGAATTAGTATCTATTAATTATCTAGAGCAAGGAATTATTCGCCAGAGTATCCGGGTAGTCAGAAAATTTAGAAGCTCCACTTTTATTCAAGACTATATTCTTGATTGCAACTCTCCCCTAATAAAAATTGTCACTAGCGTAGATTGGCAAGAATCTCATGTACTTGTTAAGGCAGCATTTCCCCTTACGATCACCAACGATACTGCTACCTACGAAATCCCCTATGGAACTATTAATCGCCCCACTAAACCCACTACCGATACAGAAAAAGCTAAATGGGAAGTTCCGGCTCTCCGCTGGGCAGACCTAAGTAATTCCGACTATGGTGTCAGCCTATTAAATAATTGCAAATATGGCTATGATGCCCAACCAGATCAATTACGGCTTACTTTATTACGAAGTTCAGAATGGCCCGATAGTAATAGCGATCGAACTCAGCATCAATTTACCTATGCTCTTTATCCCCATCTAGGTAGCTATCAACAAGCCCAAACTATTCATCGAGGTTACGAGTTAAATCTTCCCCTAATTATTAGATTAAATTCTACAAATAAATTAAACTCTACAAAAATCAAAGAAAAAATTAAAGAAAAAGTTGCTCCTCCTAGCCATAGTTGGCTTAGTCTCCGGGATAATAATGGCATGGATAATTTAATAATTAGCTCCCTAAAACTAGCAGAAGTATCATCTAAATCTTTGGCTTCTGAATCTTTAACTTCTGCATCTTCACCTCAATGGATTTTGCGCTGTTATGAAACTACAGGCGATCAAACAGCATTTATGCTAAATAATTCCCTAGGTCTAGCGGTATCCCATAAAGTTAATCTTTTAGAAATGGAAATACCGACTAATTCATCCCAGTCATCACTCCTACAATCTATTGATAGTAGTAATAATCAAGAAGAGCTAATAGAAATTTATCCTTATCAAATCGCTAGTTTTTGTTTAACTCAATCCTCGAAATTATCTACATAGAAAATATCTTATTCCTTATATCACGGCAATTTTCTACGCATAATTACGGACTAATCTAAAGTCTTTAGCGATCAACAAAAATCTTAGAGTAAAATTTCCTTGATTAATAATATCTATAGCAAGCACCTCTTCCGGGAAAAAATCTACAGACTTGATAACTTGCCTATTCTAACCTTAAGGGCGAGTGCTATAAATTAACAAAATGTGCTAACGTACGATATAACCGTTTTGTTGTAATTAAGATTAAAAATAATTATTGTTTATGGCTATTTTAGATTCCCAAGGACGTTTGTTTGGCAAAGTTAGCATTCTTGATCTGGGAGCCGCCTTGGTAATCCTGATGGTGGTAGTAGGAATATTTTTGTTTCCTGGCACTGGTCGATCAGTCGCCCAGATGAATTCAGACAATAAACCCATAGAAGTAGATTTGGTGGTCAGAGGACTAAATGTAGCCGACGCTCCCGGACTTTTGGGTAAATTTCAATCTGAAAAAAAGACAAAGATTATCATTCGCAATCAGCCCCACGGGGAAATTGATATCAAGTCTATCCGACAGCTACCCAGAACTATCGCTGTTCCTCAACCCGATGGTTCAGTCAAGGCTCTGCCAGACCCAAGACCTGAGATTTTTAGCCTTGATCTATTGATGACTTTGGCCGGGAAGGCACAGGTAACGAAAGATGGGGCAATTATGGGAGGGAGTAAGGTAAAAATTGGAACTTCTGTAGAGCTAGAGGGAGTAGACTATAATTTCAATGCCACAGTTATTGGTGTTCGGGTCAATTAAAATACTAATATTATCTAGGACTAAATCCTAGGACTAACTTATTTTTCTGCATAGAATTTTGTCGTTATAGGATCATATAAATTAACCTGCACGGATGTAGGTTAGAAAAAGGCTCCTTTGCATCGTTAAGTATCAAGGTAATACTTGTTTATCGTTATCAGGTATCAGGGCTGGAGAAATAATGAGTAGCGATCGCGATGAATCTGCTAAGGGAAATTTACTCATAGTTGATGATGTGCCAGAAAACCTCCGGCTTTTATCTACTATGCTCCAGCAGGCAGGTTATGAGATAGGAACTATAGAAGGTAAAGTTTATACCTTAGATCAGGTACTACATGCAGTTCGGGCTATCCCTTTTGATACAATACTAATAGACGTGGACAGTATGGGGATAAATAGCTATGAGATATGTACTCAACTTAAAGCCATCCCCGAAACTAGTAATATTCCAGTTATTTTTCTTAGTTCCCTAGATAGTCTATCTGATAAGCTCCGGGGATTTGAAGTGGGGGGTGCAGACTATGTAACTAAACCTTTTCAACTCCCTGAGCTATTGGCAAGGGTTAAAAATCAGGTAGAACAAAGACAATCAAGAAAACAGTTAGAAGAACAAAATAAACTTCTTCAAGCAGAAATCATTAATCATTTAGCAACGGAAGAATCACTTCAAAAAAATAATTATGAACTAGAACGACTGAACAAGATTGATGGTTTGACCAAGCTATCTAATCGCCCCTATTTTGATAATTATCTAGAAGGAAACTGGCGGCAGATGCAACGGGAGACAACTTTTATTTCCTTGATTATTTGTGATATAGACCTATTCCATCTTTATAACGAAGCTTATGGTCGTCAACAAGGAGATAATTGTCTACAGGAATTTGCCCAAGCTGTAGTCAAGGCAGTAAAACGTCCGGGGGATATTGTATCTCGTTATGGAGAGGATGAGTTTAGTATTGTACTACCGAAAACTGATGCCTCTGGGGCTATTACTGTGGCAAAACAGATCCAGAGAGAACTCCAAACTATAGCGATCGTCCATAGCAAATCCCCTACTGGTTATCTAACAGTAAGCATAGGTATATCTACAGCGGAGCCAACCCAGCAGAGATCACCCCAAATACTCCTAGAAACAGCAGAACAAGCGCTTTATCAAGCAAAACAGGAAGGGCGCAATAGTATTATCTTTAAAGTGGTTGCATCTTCTGAATTGATATAGCAGTGGGTAGGTGGCCGTCGCTGCCCCTGCAAATCCAATTAATTTTTTAATTTCATGAATTCATCTTCCCTAAGCGAACCAAATTGGTCTAAGTATTATCAAACAATGGCTGGTAAACCGCCCCGGAATACTCTTCTAAAAGCCTTAGAAAGTTTTTCTGAGTCTAATTTCCCCCCTTATACAGCTATAGATTTGGGCTGTGGAGAAGGACGAGATACGGTGGAATTACTTAAAAGAAAATGGCGAGTTCTGGCTATAGATAGCCATGTAGATTCCTTTGTTTATTTGCTCCAACATCCAGAATTATCCTATCCAGAAAACTTGACAATTCACCTTTCTGCTTTTCAAAAGGCAATGTGGGGGAGGGTAGATTTGGTCAATGCTAGTTTTTGCTTACCTTTCTGTCCTCCAGAAGATTTTTCTAATTTGTGGCTAAGAATTGTTGATTCTCTGCCTACGGGAGGGAGATTTGCGGGACATTTTTTTGGCGATCGAGATACTTGGGCGACTATTCCCGGACGCAGCCATCACACCCTAGAACAGGTAAAAGCATTACTTACTCCCTTTGATTTAGATTTTTGGCAAGAGGAAGAAGAGGATGGCACGACTCTGACGGGAGAAAAACACTGGCATATTTTTCATGTAGTGGGCAGAAAAAGGTGATAGAAAGCAAAAAAGTAACTAACCATATTTTTGTGTTTCTCCAAGTATTTAGCTGGGAAGGAGGGATCCAATCCTATGCCCAAGACCTTTTAACTGCCTACGCTGCTATGGCTGAAGAATTAGCGATCGAGGGAGAAATCTATCAAGGAGAAGTATTTTTATTGCGGGATACCCCGCCCATTAATTTTTCTAGCCCGCACTTGAAGTTTCGTTTTTTTGCCTCAAACTTGGCAACCTCCGTAGCATCTGTAACACCACTATCAAAAATTTCTATAACTTGGGGTAGAACAAGACTAGCGATCGCTCTTCTTACCCACCTGTGGGGACAACTACCAGACCACGTTTTTTGTGGACACATTAAGCTTGCGCCCCTGATTCAATGGCTGACGGAACCCTTGGGGATTCCCTATACTGTCTTTACTCACGGTAAGGAAGTTTGGTATCCCCTGCCAGAACCAGAGAGAAAAGCCCTCGCCGGGGCAGCAGCAATTTGGAGTGTGAGTCGTTATAGTGCCGATCGCCTTGCGGTAGCTAATCAGATTTCTAGAGAACGAGTGCAGGTAGTTTCCTGTGTGGTGGATCCAGAGCGCTTCTCTCCGGGAGAAAAGTCTCCAGAATTGCTCGATTGCTACGGATTACATCAGCATCAAGTCCTGTTGACCGTAGCTCGGCTGTGGTCAGGAGATATCTATAAAGGTGTAGATGTCACAATTCGGGCTTTGCCTACTATTGCTCAAACCTTTCCCAAGGTTAAATACCTAGTAATCGGCCGGGGAGATGACCAGCCAAGATTAGCCGCCTTAGCAGAAGAGTTGGGGGTGAGCGATCGAGTCATCTTTGCCGGATTTGTAGCCACCCCAGATTTACCCGCTCATTACCGCTTGGCTGACGCTTACGTGATGCCTTCTCAAGAAGGTTTTGGCATTGTCTATCTAGAAGCAATGGCTTGTGGCGTCCCAGTAATCGCCGGAGATGCCGATGGGTCAGCGGATCCTCTCCAAGACGGGCATTTGGGTTGGCAAGTCCCCCATAGAGATGTGGGGGCAGTAGCTCAAGCCTGTATCGAAATTCTTCAAGGAGACGATCGACGCTGCCGGGGTGAATGGCTGCGACAGGAAATAATTAAGAGCTTTACGCCCTTAGTTTTCAAAGATAAACTTAGGGAGAGAATGAAGGAGGTAGAGGGATGTAGAGAAGGTAAAGGGAGGTAAAGGAGGTAATGAAGTAGGGGGCGTTAATGAACTCCCTAAGAATAACGGTTTGGCTGGTGCGTTACGCTTTGCTACTCCACTGTACTGAACTACAATGACCAGATCTAGGGAATGCTACTGCTAAATTATTAGAATTTCTCGGTTTAACTACATCAACTATGTTTGACTACAAACTTAACACCCCGGTAGCTTTTTTTATTTTCCGGCGCCCTGAGACTACGGCTAGAGTGTTTGAAACGATCCGGCAGGTGCAGCCGCCCAAATTGTTAGTGGTGGCCGATGGGGCTAATCCCGATCGCCCCGGAGAGGCAGAACTGTGCGATCGCACTAAGGACATAATTAATCAAGTGGACTGGGATTGTGAAGTCCTTACCAACTATGCACCCCAAAACTTGGGTTGTCGAGCTAGGGTTTCCAGTGGCTTAGATTGGGTATTTACCGAGGTAGAAGAGGCAATTATTCTGGAAGATGATTGTTTGCCAGACTTGTCTTTCTATCCTTTTGCCGAAGAATTATTAAACCGCTATCGCCATGACACTCGGATCTTTTCCATTACTGGCCAAAATGTTCAGCTTGGGCAACAACGGGGTGATTATAGTTACTACTTTTCTCGCTACACCCATTGCTGGACTTGGGCATCTTGGCGGCGAGCTTGGCAGCACTATGACCTATCTATGAAGCTCTGGCCAGAAGTTTGCGATCGCAATCTCTTGGCAGATATTTTAGGCGATCGTCAAACCCTAAAAGTGTGGCAACAAACCTTCCAAATGTGTTATGAAGAAAAATTGAATACTTGGGATTTTCAATGGACTTTTGCTAATTTTCTGCAAAATAGCCTAAATATAGTTTCCCAAAAAAATCTAGTAACAAATATTGGTTTTGGGGCAGGAGGAACTAATACCTTTGATGCTAATAGTAGCTATAGTAATATGACCACTTCGGCAGTAGAATTTCCCCTCAAACATCCACCTTTTGTCATCCGAGATGTCCGGGCTGATCAATTTACCCAAGATACTTTGTATGACTATGCCCCGCCTTTAGGTAAACGCATCTATCGTAAACTAAAAAAAATAATTTCTTAGTTCAAAAGAATTGCATCAAAGGGGAAAGATTTCACCAAAAATCATTAAAGAGGAGATAATTCATGAAAGTTTTAATGGTAAATGCTAGTGATTTAGGTGGTGGTGCAGCTAGAGCGGCTTATCGATTATTACAAGGTTTTCAAGAAATTAAGGTTGAGGCTCAAATGTTGGTACAGGAAAAGCTCAGCAATGATCCTGAAGTTTTCGCATCCCCCGCCTTTATCAGTCGTAAATTAAATAGCCTAATACCCCGTTTGAATCGATTACCCTTAAAGCTATATCCTCAATTAGAAAAAGTAATTTTTTCTCCTCAATGGGTTCCTGATAATTTACCATCTCAAGTAGAGAAATTTCAGCCAGATATTATTAATTTACACTGGGTTTGTAATGGCTATCTTCAACTAGAAACCTTATCAAAATTTAGACAGCCTTTAGTTTGGACTCTCCATGATATGTGGGCTTTTACGGGAGGGTGTCATTATAGTGAAGACTGCGATCGCTACACTAATTCCTGTGGTAATTGTCCTATTCTTAAAAGTGGTAAAGAACAGGATCTAACCCGTCAAGTATGGACAAGAAAAGCTAAATCTTGGCAAAATCTACCCTTAACTTTAGTTAGTCCTAGTGTATGGTTAGCTAACTGTGCCCGGAGTAGTTCTTTGTTTAAAAATTATCGAATTGAAGTTATTCCTAATGGCTTGAATATTGATTTATATAAACCCCTTATCAACCGTCAAGAGGCTCGTTCTCGTCTCAATTTACCCCAAGATAAGCAATTAATTCTCTGTGGAGCTACAGGACTGACAGGCGATCGCTGGAAAGGTTTTAGTCTGTTAGTTAAAGCCTTACAAATCCTTGGTAAATCTACTTGGAAAGAACGGGCTGAAGTCGTATTTTTTGGCTCTTCTGCCCCAAAGACGCCCCTTGATATAGGCTTGAAAACTCACTATTTAGGCAGTATTAGTGATGAAGTTTTACTTAATCAAATCTATGGATTAGCAGATGTGTTTGTCGCTCCTTCTGTGTATGATAATTTGCCCAATACCATCATGGAAGCGATCGCCTCAGGAACTCCCTGTGTCGGGTTTAATATTGGTGGTTTACCAGACATGATTGAGCATCAACAGAATGGTTATCTAGCTCAACCCTACGATGTTCAGGAATTAGCTCAAGGGATTACTTGGGTATTAGAAAATCCAGAGCGACAACGAAAACTTGGCTTTGCTGCTAGACAAAAGGCTGAAAAGGAATATAGCCTAGAAATTACAGGACAAAGATATCGTCATCTCTTTGATGATATTTTGACAAATAAAAGATAAACTGCCTATAGAGTCTTATCACACTATTTTTTGAGAACTATTGAAAGTACTCTATATATAGCGTTTTTAAATTAAATACAACCCTTTAAGATACTAAATCTGCCAATATTGCTTATTGATACTACTATGGTCAGCCCTTTAGACGTTGCCCGTTATTTTATTTTTAGGGCATATGAAGATGGTAGAGAAAATGAAATGACCAATCTGAAAGTTCAGAAACTTCTTTACTATGCTCAAAGCCTGCGCCTTGCTCTATTTGATGAGCCTTTGTTTGAAGACCAAATTCAAGCATGGCGCTACGGGCCTGTTTGTC
>JANMHD010000021.1:0-4154 GCA_031374985.1 Coleofasciculaceae cyanobacterium OTE_70_metabat_329
TGAGGATGATGAGGATTAAATCTTAAAATAGCCTAAATCATAAGTAGCATAAGTTGACTATAGTAATCCTGAATGATTTCACCCGCCTTCGGTGGGTGAGATTATTTACTGGAAGCAATTTGATCTAGCAAAGGATTTAGGATCGCTATATATGGCAACCGACAAGGAGATTGTGGTGTTGAAATCTCTGGAAACAAGGGGCTTAAGCCCCTTGCCTGTCATCCACAAACCAGAAAAGTGATGTATCCCTCTTTTGTCATTCCCCGAAAAATAGGGGTCAAACCCTGATTCTTTCGTTAGGTGTCATTGGCTGTAATGGGCGGAAATTCGTCAGAATTTTGGAAAGTGACAAAAGAGGGGTATTAAATACAGTATGCACCTGCAAGGTGCTGAAAATTTATTTTTAGGATGGATTATTTGCCAAATTTGCCGATAAATAAATCGTGCAAGAGATCTACGGATTATTGTGGAAAGTTTTTTATAGCAAAGTGTTTTAGGATAAGAATAAAATATCATTCTCTGGTTAAATACTAATATCTAAGGTATGTCCTCATGGCATTTAACTCCCCGCGATTCTCTTCGAGAGGGCAAAGCCGAACGTTTCGTCGCGATCTATCCTTGCGAACAGTCTTGATTATGCCGTTTGTGGTGCAAATTGCAGCAGCGGTAGGGTTAGTTGGCTATCTCTCCTTTAGAAGTGGACAGAACGCAATCAACGATCTGGTGAATCAACTGGAAAATCAAGCGGTCGATCGAGTCAATCAGCACTTGGATACTTACCTTGCAAGTCCCCATCAGGCTCTTCAGATTGCCAACGATAGCATTCAGCTCGGTTTATTAGACATCAATAATTTTCCTATTACAAGGCAGTATTTTTGGAAGCTTCTGCAAAGATTTGAAACCATTAGTAGCATTGGATTTGGCAATGAGCAAGAAAGATTTACTGATGTGACCCGGATTGACTCTAATAAATTTTATATGGGGGTTAAGGATGAAAGTACAGGGAAGGATCAAATAGAATACCTAGCGGACCAACAGGGAAATCTTACAGACAAACAAATTAATACTATAAAAAACTACCGTCCTACTATCCGACCTTGGTATCAAACAGCGAAGGAAGCGAATAGGCAGACTTGGAGCAAGCTATTTCAAACTGCTTCTGATTCGGAGGCAAAGCTACAAATTACGGCAGTCCTGCCCTACCGCGATCGACAAGGAAATTTTGTCGGTGTTCTAGAAACTGGTTTGAGTATTTCCAATATCGTGCAGTTTTTAAATCAAATCAAAATCAGTCCTTCGGGAAGAGTTTTTATTATGGAGCGAGATGGAATGCTCGTCGCCAGCTCCAACAACTCCCCTGTCTTCACAGTCAAAGATAGAAAAGCTGAAAGATTAGCAGCAAACAATAGTAGCGACCCTCTCATTCAAGAAGCTGCCAAGTATTTAGCAAAGAGTTTCCCCGACCTCAATCAAATTACGAATCGTCAAAAACTTGAATATAGTTTTGACGGTCAACGTCAATTTGCTTTAGTTGAACCTTGGCAGGATAAGTTTGGTCTGAATTGGTTAATTGTGACTATCGTTCCAGAATCGGACTTTATGGCACAGATTAATACCAACACTCAAACAACAATTATCCTCTGTCTCTTGGCGCTGATGGTGGCGATCGCCCTGGGAATTTTTACCACTCGCTGGATTGTGGGTTTGATCCTCAAGTTACAGAATGCCAGCCAAGCGATCGCCCAGGGAGACCTAGAGCAAACTGTGAATATTTCTGGGGTGACAGAACTCGAAGATCTATCCCATGTATTTAATCAAATGGCAGGACAACTTAAAACCTCCTTTGATAATAAAGAGCAACTAGTCCAAGAAAGAACCAAAGAACTTTCTCAAGCTCTAGAAAATCTCCAAACCACCCAACAAGAGTTAATCCAATCAGAAAAGATGGCAGCCCTAGGTCAGCTAGTCGCCGGGATTGCCCACGAGATTAACACGCCCCTAGGAGCAATCCGCGCCTCCATCACCAATATTACTAGTGGTTTAGAAGCTTCCTTGAACCAATTGCCTCAGTTATTACAAAAACTCTCCCCCTCTCAAGAAATAGAATTTATCTCTTTTTTAACTGCTGCTTGCCAAGTTCATCCCTACTTGTCTACTAGAGAAGTCAGGAAGCTAAAACGTGCTCTCACTCAGGAACTAGAAACTTACGGCATGGAGGATCCCGATGCTCTAGCTGATAGCTTAGTCCAGATGGGGATTGTCGAGAATTTGACAGGTTTTCTGCCCCTCCTCCGTAGTGAGCATCGGGAGTCAGTGCTGGAAACGGCCAATCATTTAAGTAGTCAGTTTCGCAATAGTGAAAATATTAATGTGGCTGTCGATCGAGCTGCAAAAATCATTTATGCCCTCAAGAGCTATGCCCGGCAGGATACTTCCGCTGAGAAAGTCAGGGCTAAAATCACCGAAAATATCGATATAGTTTTAACTCTGTACCATAACCAAATGAAGCAGAAAATCGAACTTATCCAGAATTATCAACCAGTCCCAGAAATCCTTTGTTATCCTGAAGAACTAAGTCAGGTTTGGACTAACTTAATTCATAATGCTATTCAGGCAATTAACTCTAAAGGGACACTGCAAATTAATATATTTCAGCAAGATCAATCTATAGTAGTTCAAGTGATAGATTCTGGAGTGGGAATTTCGCCAGAAATACAGGAGAAGATTTTTGAGCCGTTTTTTACAACTAAACCAGCCGGAGAAGGGAGTGGACTAGGGTTAGATATTGTGAGTAAAATTATTAAGAAGCATGGGGGATCGATCGCAGTTTCTAGTCAACCCGGGCAAACAGCTTTTAGTGTGTTTTTACCAATTTCCTGACAATTATGATTAGTACAATTACAAATTTTAATAATAATTTATGATGACAAACATTGAGAAAAAAGTAATTCTTTGTATTGATGATGAAAGGATTATTCTTCAAAGTCTGCGAGATCAATTTATGCGGAACTTTGGCAATAACTATATCTATGAGTTTGCTGAAAGTGGGGATGAAGCCTTAGAGGTAATTGAAGAACTTAATGCTGATGATGTACAAATTTTGGTAATTGTTTCGGATTGGTTGATGCCGGAAATGAAGGGGGATGAGTTACTAATTAAAATTCACCAAAAATTTCCTAAAATTGTAAAAATCATGCTAACTGGCCAGGCGGATGAAAAAGCTATTACTAGAGCTAAAGAGCAGGCTAATTTGTATTGCTATATTTCTAAGCCTTGGGAAGAAAATACTTTGATTACAGCTATTAAATCTGGCATGGGAGGCTAAGAGGATGTCTGAAAAGGTAGCTTGGCGACTAAAGTCGCAGCTACAGGAGCAAAACCTAGATGGTGCGCAGGTTGCAGAAAGTCCTATATTTCTCTTAGTCCGCAACGGCGGACTTTGTTCTTATAGCTACGGTTTCAACCGCCAGACTTAGTTTAAATCCTCGATCGCTGGTCGGAATTAGAAACTAGCTTAAACCCTTTTGCTATAGTGGTAGTGGCTCACCTGAAGGCTCAAGAGACAAGGGGCGATCGTCTAGAGCGGAAAAGGTGGAAACTAGCTCTGGTAAGGCGGCTTTACGAGCAGAATTATTCTCGAACTGAGGTAATTAATTTATTTCATTTCATAGATTGGGTGATGAGTCTCCCGGAAGAGTTAGAGCAGGAGTTTTGGCAATCAGTTCAGCAATTAGAGGAGGAAAGAAGTATGCCTTATATTACCAGCGTTCAAAGAATTGGTCGGCAAGAGGGGCGACAAGAGGGTAGGCAAGATGGCTTACTGAAGGGGATTGAACTGGGTTTGAAGTTGAAGTTTGGGGTTGAGGGGTTGGCTGTTTTATCAGAGGTTGCGGAAATTAAGGATGCTGGTTTGTTGGAAATAATTTTGTCGGGATTGGGGACTGCGAATACTTTGGAAGAATGGCGGAGTTTATATCAGCCGACAGATAGAGGATAGTTTAAATCTGATTTTCATGGAATATTCTTAAGTTGCCTTGTAGTCTTCTATTAAGTGAATTTACTGGGTAAGTGATTTTAGGGGGCATGGAGATGGCAAGGCACTGGGTGAATTTCGTGGGAGTAACTCCTTTGTTACTGGCGATCGTGGTTTCTGT
>JANMHD010000046.1:0-2862 GCA_031374985.1 Coleofasciculaceae cyanobacterium OTE_70_metabat_329
TAGGGAGCTAGGTTCCGAACTCCAACCTTAATACTGTAGTTAGTCTGATTGTCAGTTCTTACCCGGATGCGGTATTCTCCCGTAGTGGGAACTTGAGCATCAAAAAAGTTTACTCCTCCTGCATCAGCCATGATCAGCCCATTCGGCCCATAGATATCCATCACCGCTTGTCCTGTAATCACCTGTAAAGATAGTCCCTGTCCTTTCTGCACTGCTACTAAATAATCCTTCGTTTGGGAAGGAGCCAAGCGATCGCTGACCACCTGTTGGCCATTTGATAAGCCGAGGGGAATTACTTCATTGCTAGGCCCTGGAGGCGTAGGGGTAGGAGTAGGTGTGGGAGTTGGAGTAGGTGTGGGAGTTGGTGTAGGCGTAGGAGTTGGAGTGGGAGTCGGGGTGGGGGGAGACGCAGGAGTGATGGGAGTGGGGGCAGCTTCTAGGTTGATATTCAAGCGGAAATTGCTTTCAGCTACTCCAGGTACTGGTTTGAGGCTAATAGTATAATCTCTGGTGGCGGGGAGAGTTCCAGACCAACGCTGCACCCTCTGGGCGGTGGGATCGATCGCCCTTTGATTATCGTTTAACACACTGAGTAGTACTCCCTCTCCGGTTAAGGCAACATTCAATTTTTGCCCCTTCTCCCCCCTAAGGACATAATTCAAAGTTTGATTTGCCTTCAGATTTCCTGACTCAGTACGACTATCTCCCTCTGCAAGGCTAATTTTTTGAGTGAGGGAAGCAGCACTGGGGCTAGGGGTGGGAGTAGGAGATGGGGTGACTGTTTGAGTCGGGGTAGCGGAGGGGGAAATGGTGGGGCTAGGAGTAACTAAGGGTTGTTGGTTGCCACCCGAAAATAGACTAGCTGCTGTAAAGCCAATCAACGCTGCTGCTGTAGCCATGCCCAAACCCACTAACACCACTGGAATAGCTCCATTCCCTTCATTAATAGATACAGAAGGGTCAGTTTGTTGAGTATTAGTCGAGGCAGAGAGGGGTTTCATGCCGCCAATGGCGATCGTCCTGACTTGGGATGGCGGCGGGGCAGTAGGAGTGTTCACTACTGGAGGGGGAGCAAGGTAGGGAGTTGCCTCTGGACTACCAATTGGAGCCACCCCTAAATTCAGACCCTGGAGTGCCTGTAGAACATCTTGGGCAGATTGGTAGCGATCGCCCGGACGATAATTTAGCATTTTATTTAACACCGTGGCTAATTGGGGATCCACATCTACCCAGCGTTGCCAATGCCAAGTTAGTTGAGCATCATCATAAAGTTCTTGGGGTTCTCGTCCCGTTAGGAGAACGATCGCTGTCACGGCTAGGGCATAGAGATCACTACTAGGATAAGCTCTGCCCGCTTGTACCTGCTCACTAGGTGCATAGCCCAACTTCCCTACAGTAGTCGCTGCCCCCATACCAGGAGTCGAGATAAACTTAGTGGCAATTTCCTTCACTACCCCAAAATCAATTAGTACCGGCAGAGTATCTTGGCGGCGGAGCATAATATTATCTGGAGAAATATCCCGATGAATAATTCCCTTACTATGGATATAAGCTAAGACTGGCAATAAAGACACCAACAATTGTTTCACGGCTGGCTCTGTCAGGTTTCGTCCGTAGGCTTTTTGCTCATTTAGCAAATCTAGGAAGGTCTTGCCTTCTACGTAATCTTGGACAAGAAATAAGCGATCGCCCTCTGCAAAGTTTGCCCGAAATTGGGGAACTTGGGGGTGCTGAACTTGGTATAAAATGGCTGCCTCTCGCTGAAATAGCTCCTTAGCTTTAGCCAGAACTGCCGGGTTGCCTTGGGGAGTAATAAATTCTTTCACCGCACACAATTCATGAAATCTGCCTTGATCTTCTGCCAGATAAGTCCGCCCAAACCCTCCTTGCCCTAAGATTTGGGAGATGCAGTAACGATTTTGAAGCACAGTGCCATTAGCGAGAGGTAAGGTAGTCATTTAAATTTATTGAATTTATTTTATTCTGCTGGATCAGATTTTGCTGATTGTTTCTATAGGGTTATTTCTACTGGTACGAGTCTTTTTCCTTAAAGTTCCTGTCTAGCATAAAAGTATTGCTAACTACTCTAATTATATTTATAAAGGCACTCCGGATCCTTGCAGACTTTCTAGCCCTAAAATTAAAAACTTTGTAAATCTTCCGGTTTTGATAGTGTAGTAAGAGAACTTTGGAGGTAATATAATCTTAAAAATATTCCTATTCCCCTATTCTTGGAGTGCCAATGGAAACCCTAGCTTATACCCACGCTGCCTTAGAGTACGAGATTTCTCTCCGGGCAAGACGGCAATTTCAGAAATCCTCAAGAAAATATCCCCTTCTTAGTCTCCAAAAAATAGTTACTGCTGCTGCTCTAGCCATGACCTTTATGATGGCAGGGATTGCCGGAACTGTTTTGTCGCCGATCGGGGTTGATGCTACTAGAAACTTATCTCGATAATCAGATTTAACCATCTAACCTAGTGCTGCCACGAAGTTGTGGCCTCCGACGCTCACCCTAAAATTAGGATAGAGCGTTATTTTTTTATTTTTTCCTAATTATTTTCTATGAATATTCATAAAAATCATCGTCGCTGGCTCACGTTAATTAGTCTAGGTTTGGTTGTCTCGATTCTGTCGATCGCCCTAGGATATTCCCTAAAAGCTGTCCCTCAGCCCTTGCCCGAAAGAGCAACAGGAAGGCAGGAACAAGTTGCAGTCCAAGCCCAACAGCAGATGGTCGTAGCGGCAAATCCCTTGGCTAGTCAGGCAGGATTAGCAGTGTTGCGGCAAGGGGGAAATGCTATTGATGCGGCGATCGCAGTCCAGGGAGTATTAAATCTGGTGGAACCTCAATCTTCCGGG
>JANMHD010000077.1:0-3014 GCA_031374985.1 Coleofasciculaceae cyanobacterium OTE_70_metabat_329
GCACTGCTGCCAGAACATTCTCCGTATTTAGCAATGGCTCTCCCATGCCCATGAACACCACATTACTCACCCGTTGCTGAAAATCTTCCTGCACCGTTAAGACCTGATCAATAATTTCATGAGCAGCCAAATTCCTTACCCAGCCCCCCTTGCCTGTAGCGCAGAAATCACACCCCATAGGGCATCCTACCTGAGAGGAAACGCATACTGTCAGTCGGGAAGAAGTAGGAATCCCCACAGCCTCGATTATTTGTCCATCCTGCAATTTTAATAGGTACTTGCGAGTGCCATCGGGAGTGACAGACTGATGATGGATAGTAGATCTGCCAATGGGTATGTCCGCCACCTGTTCCCGCCATTGCTTAGAAAAAACCGTAATCTCGGAGAGCGATCGTACCCCTTTTTCATAAATCCAAGAATACAATTGTTTACCCCGATAAGCAGGCTGCCCTTGAGATTTTACCCAATCGGTCAATTCCTCTAAAGTTCTGCCCAACAAAGGCTGAATCGGCATTTCTTGCTCTGGGGAGACCCCGATAGATTGCTCTTTTATTCCTATCAGGTCTATTGCTTCCGTTTCTATAGTCTCTACAGTCATAATATTTTTATTTAACCTAAGTTGACACCAAGTTCGGCTTTGCGCCCTTAATAAACCGATGATATTGCGTAAGTTCTGATATATTGTTCCAATCCTCATAATAGAGCTTTTATGGATGTACTAACCGTTTTGGCTGCTGCGATCGCTAGTTCTACTCCCCTAATTTTTGCCTGTATTGGGGAAACCATTACCGAACGGGCAGGGGTAATTAATCTCTCGGCCGAAGGGACAATCCTCATGGGAGCGATGACCGGATTTGCGGCGGCGAAATATACCGACAACCTATGGTTAGGCTTTGGAGCAGCGGCTCTGGTCGGGGCATTAATCGCCTTGATAGTCGCCTTTGGAGGCATTACTTTGAAGCAATCTCAAGTAGCGATCGGCTTTGTTTTGACTATCCTTTTCAGCGACCTTTCTTCTTTCCTTGGTAATCCTGTTGTCCGGGTTTCGGGGCCTACTGTGCCGAGCTTTCCCCTGCCATTGCTTAAGGATATTCCCATCCTAGGAAAAGTATTTTTCCAGAATAATATCTTGGTATATCTAAGCTATTTGTTAATTATTGGCACTTGGTTTTATTTTTATCGTACTCCCCAAGGTTTGGTACTGAGAGCGATCGGCGAACAACCCGCTGCCGCCTTTGCTAGGGGAAAAAATGTTGTATTGCTGCGCTACCTCTACACTCTTCTGGGAGGAGCTTTAATGGGCATTGCTGGAGCCGCTTTTTCCTTAGATTTTAAGGCTGGCTGGAGCCATCGCCACACAGCAGGTTATGGTTGGATTGCTCTAGCGATCGTCATCTTTGGGGCATGGAACCCCTTACGAGTTGCCGGGGGAGCCTACCTATTTGGATTATTACAATCCCTTTCTAGTGTGGCTCAGAGTGCCATCCCCAACATCCCAACTCAAGTATTCACCGTGGCTCCCTTCGCCCTAATGATTATTCTTTTGGTTCTCACCTCCAGTGCTGGGCTAAACCGTCTCCTAGAAGAATTACCCCTATCCCTCCGCAGAATTATCGCCCAGACTATCCAAGTTACACCCCCTGCCGCCTTGGGGAAAACCTTTGAACAGGATTAACGTGAATTTGATAAAAATTGACGAAGGTCGCTAATGTTCTGCCTGAGCGGCTACCCGTAAGCTTTGCTACAATACCGACCAACCTTACTAGTCCGTTCTAGCGGGGTTGTTAGCCCTACGAGTCATAACAGCAACGCAAGAATAAACGAGATTTCTAAATGATTATAAGAAAAGAAACTTCATCAGATATTGCGGCAATCACTCAAGTCACAATATCTGCCTTCAAAACTCTTCCAATCAGCAATCACACAGAGCAATTCATCATTAGGGCGTTACGCGCCGCAGGCGCCCTAACTTTGTCGCTTGTGGCAGAAATCGATCAGCAGGTTATTGGGCATATCGCTTTTTCTCCTATAACCATTTCCGACGGTACAGATGGATGGTATGGTCTCGGCCCCATCTCAGTATTATCAATCCATCAAAAACAAGGCATTGGGACATCGCTTATTAACGAGGGGTTGTCCTTGTTAAAAAACATGGGAGGGCAGGGGTGCGCTCTTGTGGGTGACCCGAACTACTATAGGCGTTTTGGTTTCCAGAATATTCCAGGCCTCATTCATGAAGACGTTCCCCAAGAGTTTTTCCTTGCCTTGCCGTTTATCGAAAAGATTCCCCAAGGAATTGTTGTGTTTCATGAGGGCTTTTGGGCAAATGGCTAATATTGCCCATTACCCGCCGCAGATATAGCAAGTGCCAAGAGGGTTATGGTGTAAGGTAGAGCGCAAATTGATCGTAAACAGTGACATTAACGATGCTCAAACCCTTACAGCTATGAGATTTGCGCTTCGACAAAGTTCAGTGACCACAAGAAAGTAATCCAAGCTATCACCCTTGACGGCTTCAAAATTATAGAAGCTAGTAAAATGTTTAATATTAGTTGCGATACTATTAGTCTGTGGCTCAAGAGACAAACCGAAATAAGAGATTACCAAGCAATACCCCATAATCCACCGGGGAGTTGCTATTGTCATCCATAAATCTAAAAAATGCTGTGTTTATTAGGGCGAATTAGAACGATCGGAGTTTGTTGATTATCATTGCCTGCTGGGTTCTTCCGTAGGGCATCTTGAAGCAGTTGTTCTGAAACTCCAGAACTAGCCAAAACAAACACCGCACTTAGGTCATTAGCATCAATGATTGCCGCATCTAAGCCAGTTTTTTGTTTGATTTCATCAACAATTCCTTGGGGATTATCTGGGCCGAGGACAATAAATTGGTCGTACGGTGGTATGGTTCCCGTCACATCATCAATTAACTTGGCCTGAGGGCCAGCAAGAGTGTAAAACATTCCCGGTTGCTTAAGCACGGCTTTATAAAATGCTCCCCCCACAAAAGCATA
>JANMHD010000101.1:0-5667 GCA_031374985.1 Coleofasciculaceae cyanobacterium OTE_70_metabat_329
AATCGGTTGTTCCATGCGATCTAGAGCTATGCGATCGGCAATGTATAGCATTTTAAGCAAGCCTAAATATTTCATAGGAATGCGGTGCAACTTTAGCAACATTGCTGCTGCTTCCACAGTTTTTTGAGGATGAAGCCGAAATTTGATTGGTGTCATAGCTGGTTTCCTGTTGTAAAAACCCGTACCCTATAATAACATTTTCCAAATATCAGTACCCCTAAAAATAAGGAACCCGCCAGTTTCAGGATACTTTCGCATGGTAGCCTTTGCTTTTCATGTACCAAAAGTACGATCGCCTGCATCCCCTAAGCCCGGCACAATAAAACCATGTTCATTTAATCCTTCATCTACTGTTGCTGTATAGATCTGCATGGCGGGGTAAGCAGCAGAAATTTTTTGTAATGCCGGGGGCGCAACCACTACCGATACCACCCGAACTTGTGCGGGATCAATGCCCCGCTTGGTCAGTTCCGCCATCGCCATGAGCATAGAGCCACCTGTTGCCATCATCGGCTCAGGAATTAACACCCTTGTCCCCGGTGCAAACTGTTCCGGCAACTTATTTAGATAACAGGTCGGTTCTAAGGTTTCTTCGTTGCGAGATAAGCCCAAATGATAGACCGAGGCTAGGGGTAAAAGTCCCTGCGCCCCTTCTAACAGAGCCAACCCTGCTCGGAGGATGGGCACTACCGCTACTGGTACTTGATGATCTATAAAAGTTGCTGGAGTGACAGCTAGGGGTGTCTGCACCTCAGTTTCTACGATCGGCAGCCAATAACGACAAGCCTCATAGGTTAACCAACGCCCCAACTCTGTCATGGCAGCCCGAAATAGAGTCGTGGGCGTATCCTTATCCCGAACCACTCCCAACCAATGTTTAATTAGAGGGTGATCAGGAACATGAACTCGCAATTGGAAGTTGGACATAGTTTGGGGTGCTAGTTTCTCTAGTTCTTAGCCCCTCTCCCCCTGTGGGAGAGGGGTTGGGGTGAGGGCTTATTCTTAAACTTGCAGGTTAATCATCTTCTGTACAGCTTCGATAATTTGTTCTGGTTGAACGATCGTCAGCTTTTCCAACTTGCCATTGTAGGGAGTAGGGATATCTTGGGAAGAAAGTCGTAACACCGGAGCATCTAGTTCATCAAAGAGGCGATCGCTAATGGATGCCGATAGCTCTGCCCCAATTCCCCCAGTCCGCATACATTCTTCTACAATAATCACCCGATGGGTTTTACGAATGGATGCTCCAATGGTTTCAAAATCTAGAGGCTTGAGAGAAATTAAATCAATCACCTCTGGGTCGTAGCCTTGCTTCTCTAGCTCTGTCACCGCTTGCACCACGTGATAGCGCATTCTCGAATAAGTCAGAATAGTTACATCTTTACCTTCCCGGACTACTTCAGCCTTATCTAGGGGTAATAGGTATTCATATTCTGGCAAATCTTCCTTGAGGTTATAAAGTAAAACATGCTCAAAGAACAGCACCGGATTATTATCCCGGATCGCCGATTTTAATAGACCCTTGGCATTATAGGGAGTAGAACAAGCCACAATTTTTAATCCCGGCACAGCCTGAAAATATGCCTCTAAGCGCTGGGAATGTTCTGCCCCCAATTGATTACCCACACCACCAGGTCCCCGAATAACTAGGGGAATTTTGTAGTTGCCACCAGAAGTGTAGCGGAGCATCCCGGCATTATTAGAGATTTGGTTGAATGCCAAAAGCAAGAAACCCATATTCATGCCTTCAATGATGGGACGTAAGCCCGCCATTGCTGCGCCTACGGCCATCCCAGTAAAACTATTTTCAGCGATCGGAGTATCCAATACCCGCAGTTCGCCATACTTTTGATACAAATCTTTTGTGACTTTGTAGGAGCCGCCGTAATGTCCGACATCTTCACCGAGGACAAAAACAGCCGAGTCTTGAGACATTTCTTCGTCTATGGCTTCCCGGAGAGCATTAAATAAGAAGGTTTGCGCCATTGGTTGATCAGTTGGTTAATCAGGAGTTTCAGAACCCAAAAATTTATCATACCCTAATTGGGCGATTTGTAACTGACCTAATAGCTATCATTTGCCTCAATTATTACTGAATCTAAGTAGCTCCTTTAGGATTTCTGTAGCGATCGTAATTGGCTGGTATTGCGTTGTATTGGTTTGGAGATGGGTTAATATAGGCAAGGTCATGGGACTACTACAATATTTTCTAAAATAACTAAAAACAATATTTTCCTATGAGTAAAAATAGTACTAGCCCCGCCTATTCTAACTTCACTGCTATGGCTCTAAAAGTTGTGGGCTTGATGATGCTAGTGTCGGCGGTGTTTGATTATATTATGCTGGCGATTCCTTTTAATATTGGGCAAACTGAGTGGCAGCTAAATTTTGTGGGGCAGATGGTAGATCAAGGGATTCGGCCTCTAGTGGGCTTATGTCTATTGTCGGTAGGGTATTGGATTGCCAATCGCAATAATGATCCTAGTGATGCCCGCTTCAAATTTACGGATATTAGATTTTGGGGGATGATTCTTGCCAGTATTTTGGGGTTAATCTATCTTTTATTTGTGCCAGTACATCTTAATAATGTTCGCTTAGCCACAGATCAGGCCTTACAGCAGATTAGTCAAAAGGCCACTCAAGCTGACGCACAGGTAGCACAACAGGTGCAGCAATTCGAGTCGATCCTCAAAAACGACCAGCAGTATAAGGAATTAGAGCAGGCGATCGCTAGTGGTCAAGTCCAAGGTGAACAATTAGCCAGACTCCAAACTATCAAACAACAAATTGATGCCCTTAAACAAAATCCCCAAGCATTACCCCAACAAATAGAACAAACTAAAGCCAAGCTCCAAGAAGATCGCAAAAAGGCAGAAGATCAAGCTAGAGCCGATGGGGTCAAGATCGGAACTCGGACTGGTTTTACTAGCCTATTATTATCGATCGCCTACGTTTTGGTTAGTTGGACGGGCCTAAAAACTATTCGAGATGGGCAGAATAGCTAAATAAAGATGATAAAATGTAGTTAATTATACTCAAGCTTGCGTTTGCATCTTAACTTGCTTTTAGTTTAAGGAAGTTAGATTGGGATAGAGGTTTTATACTCAGGGAATTTTACTTGCAACAATTCTTTACAAAGATTAAAACTATAATTAGTACAAACATCTTCACCATCTAGTAAGGAGAGTTATTAATCTGTGATGCAACGCTTTCAACAAGGGCTAAAAAATGACCTGATTGCAGGTCTTTTGGTAGTGATTCCCCTCGCTACTACTATTTGGTTGACCGTAACGATCGCTAGCTGGGTAATTAATTTCCTGACCCGGATTCCCAAGCAGATTAATCCCTTTGACAATCTCCATCCAATCTTGCTTAATTTGGTGAATTTACTTTTGGGGTTTACAGTTCCCCTAATATTTATTCTCCTAACTGGCTTAATGGCCAGAAATTTTGCCGGGCGCTGGCTTTTGAATGTGGGAGAGCAGATTCTCCAAGCTATCCCCTTGGCGGGAGCTATTTATAAAACCCTGAAGCAACTTCTGGAAACTATTCTCAAGGATTCTAGCGGCAAGTTTCGCCGAGTAGTTTTGGTGGAGTATCCCCGGACTGGGGTTTGGTCGATCGGGTTTGTGACTGGTTCTCTGAGTACAGAAATGGAATCCCATATGACTAAACCTATGGTCGGGGTATTTATCCCCACTACTCCTAATCCCACCACGGGTTGGTATACGATCGTCCCCGAAACAGATGTAATTAACCTTGATATGCCCATTGAAGATGCTTTTAAGGTAATTATTTCTGGTGGGATTGTTAGTTCCGGAATTCCTCAAGTTCCTCAGATTCCCCCCAATCTTAGCGGTAGCGGGAGTGAACCTAGTAGTAAGGATTACTCGACCCTAGCCCTCGATCAGCCCCTACAACCGATACCGATGGAAGAATAAATAACCCCGCCGCAAGCGGCGGGGTAGCAAACTCAAGTTTTTTAAATGCTATGGTTGCTGAGCGAAGCCGAAGCAACGCCCCAAGGTGCGGGGAATTTGACCCTTGAGAAGATTAAAAAGAAGAGTTAGGAGAAATTATGCAGCCCCGCCGTATTGCCCGTGAACTAGCTCTATTGAGTCGATCGCAAATTACTAAAAACCCGGATAACTTAGCAGGGATGAATCTCAACAATCTCCTCTTGGCTGCCATTCGGACTCTAAGCAGTGAAATGCAGGAAACCCTAGAAATAGCTTCCTCAGAACTCCAACGGGGGGATGAACGCCTCCTGAGTAGTGATACCAAAGCCCCAGAACTGAAGACAGCTAAGGTAATGGTCAAAGAAGCTATTGATCTGGCAGAAAAAGCTATTAACCGAATTGGCCGGTGTCAAGAATTGCCAGAAATGCTCCAACTGGCTAATCAACAGGAAGTTCGAGAATATACCCTAGAAATTTTGCAAGCCATTAGCCGCCGCTCTGAGGATATTGAACAAGTTATCAGTCAAGCCCTAGAAGGTTGGACGATCGATCGCCTCCCCCGGATCGATCGAGATATTCTCCGCATTGCCGTAGCCGAAATTAATTACCTAGGACTGCCAGAGCGGGTAGCAATTAATGAGGCAGTAGAACTAGCAAAACGCTACAGTGATGAAGAAGGGCATCGGTTTATCAATGGTGTCTTGCGGCGCATTGTCGAACCGAAGTTTTAGATTATAATGTAGCAATCCTAAAAAGCGCACCTTTCCTAACCCTCTAAAGTTTGTTAATGGTTGCCCACCTAATTACGTTTCTAGTAGTTACCTAATTTTTCCTAAATCTATGATTCGCCGCCGTTCTACTCCTTGGATTCATCGCTGGTCACGTCCAATTATTGGGGCGATCGCTGCTGTAGGGGCGATCCTAACTGGTTATCTCACAGTGGTTAAGCTGTCTGGCTCTCAAGTAGCGGGTTGTACAGCAAAGGCAGCAGAGGCGGTGGGCAGTTGTGATGCTGTCTTGTCTAGTCCCTACGCTGTAGTATTTGGGCTACCCCTAGCTTTATTTGGTTGCTTGGCTTATCTGGGCATGGGGACTTTTGCCCTAGCACCCCTAGCAGTGAATGGGGATGAAAAAAAGGAATTACGATCGAATCTTGAGCAGTGGACATGGCTCCTTTTATTCGCTGGAGCTACCGCTATGACTGTTTTTAGTAGTTATTTGATGTACGTTTTAGCGTTCCAAATTAAGGCTGTATGTTTCTATTGCATTGGTTCAGCGGTATTTTCCTTAAGCCTATTGGTATTGACCTTAGTGGGGACGAGCTGGGAAGACATTGGACAATTGCTATTTACAGGATTGATTGTGGTCATGGTGACTCTAATTGGTACTTTGGGAGTCTATGCTAATCTTGCTAGTCCCGGTGCTGAGACAACTGGAGGCAAAATCGCTGTAAGTTTACCCACTACCCCCCCAGAACCCGGCGGCAAAGGCTGGCCAATTACCACCACCTCTGGACCGGCAGAGATTGCCCTAGCAGAACACTTAACTACTATTGGGGCTAAGGAATATGGAGCCTACTGGTGTCCCCACTGCTTCCAACAAAAACAACTTTTTGGTAAAGAGGCTTTTCCTAAAGCTCCCTACGTAGAATGTGCAACTGATGGAGTGAATGCTCAAACCAAAGCCTGTCAAGATGCTGAGATCAAAG
>JANMHD010000114.1:0-4621 GCA_031374985.1 Coleofasciculaceae cyanobacterium OTE_70_metabat_329
AGAAGTAATTGTTGAGCAAATGGCTCACGCAGTATTGGCAACTGCCGATGTAGTCGATCGCTTGGGGGAACGGATGGATTTTTTGAGTTTGCAAGTGCAGCAGCAGGGGCAACAATTTCAGCAACAAGGTTATCAGGTATATACCATTACGGATGCTGTGCAAACCCTAATTGAAAACCAAGCCGATTCTGCTAAACAACTTAATGATTTGATGATTACAATTACTCATCTGGCTAAAGCTCTAGAACATCAAAGGCGGTGATTCACTTCGGCTTCGCTCAGGGAACTTAGTTGCTTAGTTAACTTAGTTGTTAAGTAAACCTATAGCAATTTGCATTCAGATGCGCCATAAGATGATCCCCCTTTTCTTGTATGCCCGTTTCTGGTATGCCCAGAGGGCTTTAGGGCTTTAAGCCCTCTACCCTAACGGGAAGGCAAAGCCAATAAAAGGGGGACTTGAAGATCAATAACTTGGCTTAACAAAATTAAATTTGCTGTAATTGTTCGGTGAGCGTAGTCGAACCGAAGAGGCAATTGAAGTCAATGATATATTTAACTTACCTAGAACCTACGATTTATGATGCTCGATCGCTCCTCAAAATCCCCAACTCCAAATATTTTGAAAACTATCTACCATCAATTAGCCTATAGCTTCCTTTTCCTATTAGTAACCTTGGGAATAATCACTGGGTGTGGGGGACAAAATCCGGCAGCTAATCAACCGGAAGATAATACTCGCAAGGAATCTAGCCTCACCTTTCAAGATGTCACTCTAGAGAAATTTGATGATGGAGGTAAGCCTCTCTGGAAAGTTAATGCCCAAAAAGTTTTGTATAGTCAAGACCGGAAAGTTGCTAATGTAACTAAGCCCAAGGGTAACCTATTTCAGGATGGGAAAGTTGTTTTGCAAGTGGAAGCAGACCAAGGGCAAATTTTTGATGATGGAAAGGAAGTATTGCTAAATGGCAAGATTATTGCGATCGATCCCCGCAACCAAGCCCTATTAAAAGGCGATAAATTACAATGGAAGCCGGAAGATTCTATTTTAGTTATGCAAGAAAACCTGACGGGGAATAATAGCCAAGTCCAGTTTTCGGCTAGAGTTGGCCGCTATTTCACAAAGGAACAAAAAATGGAACTCCAGGGGCAAGTAGTTGCGACAGTTAAAGACCCGCCTCTACGAATGCAAACTCGTTATCTCCAGTGGTTGATTCCCCAAGAGAAAATTACTAGCGATCGTAATCTCCGTATTGATCACTATGAAAAATTAGCTACGCCCTTAAGCCCAAATCCTAACCCCCAAAGTCCCCAACCAAAACTTCTCCAACAGGTGGAATCTGAACAAGTAGATTATGATCTCAAAACTAAAATAGCGATTTTCAAAAAAAATGTGCAATTAAATTCCCTAGAACCTCCCGCCCAAGCAGTTAGTAATAATATCACTTGGAACATAACTGAAGAAACAGTTCTTTCTCCTGAGACTATTAAGATTGTTCAGGTCAAAGACCAATTAACAGTAACGGGAAATCAGGGATTGCTAAATCTAAAAACTAAAATTGCTGATTTATTGGGAGGGGTGCAAGCAATTAGCAATAAAAATCAATCTACGGTGTTTGCCAATCAAATACAATGGAATTTGGATACTCAAGATCTCCAAGCAAATGGCAATGTAATTTACCAACAAACTAATCCAGCCTTAAAAGTAGTCGGCAGTGAAGCCTCTGGAAAACTAAACAGTGACAATATTATAGTTACAGGAACGAAAAATGCTGGAGGGCAAGTTGTCACAGAAATTATTCCCGAACAAAAATAAGCCCTCATCCTTCCAGAAATCTATTGAATCTATTCCATAAACTATTTACAGTCTGGCGGATTTGTTGCTTGCGCTGCCAACTGTAGAAAGCCTCATTATAGGCTTCAGGATTAGCATGAGAAATACTCCAAGCTTTGATTCCTAAAGTTAATCCCCAAAATCCAACAATATACCAAGCCCAAGAGATTGTCCCCATAGTAGCCAAGTTAATAGTGATTAAAAAACCATTGGTTAGAGCATAGCCGGTGATTTTTTTTTGTAAGTTCTGGCGGCGATAAAGATCAAAGGCTTGGCGTTCTTTTTGTTCTCCAGATTTTGATAACCATTCTTTTTCTGCTATTTGTAAATCTAAAGCAGAAATACCCAGTTCATCAGCAATTTCTACTAATTGCGCCCGGGTAAATTTGGTATCATTTCCTTGACGAGCGATCGCTAGATTTAGGATCTCCTGCAATTCTTCCTGCTGGTAGGAACGGGATGGGTCTGACATAAGCTCTAAAAGTTAGGGACTTTCTCTATTTTAGAATATCTATTAGCGATCAATAGGAAATAGGTGCAGCAGTAACCGTGCCAAAGGTAGCCGGATATCCCAACCTCCTTAATTAATTAGGGAAACCTAATCTAAGGGCATTTGATGCCCCAAAACCGTAAAAACTTGACGCTGAAGAAAAAGCTCTACTAAATCCTGATTAATATGATTTTTCTGGGCCTCACTCCAAAGAATATTAGCCGCAGTTCTAAGGTCTAAGCGACGCTTGTAGGGGCGATCGGCAGCCGTCAGAGCATCATAAATGTCGGCAATAGTCAGTATTTGCGTTTGGAAGGAAATTTCTGGGCCAACTAAACCTTGGGGATAGCCAGTGCCATTAAGTTTTTCATGATGAGCATAGGCAATCTGGGGCACATCTTTCAGATATTTTGTCCAAGGAATTTGTTGTAAAAACTCGTAGGTATTACTGACATGAGTTTGGATTTTATGGCGTTCTTGGGGAGTCAGGTTGCCACTAGCCACCATTAGTTGTTGAATCTCTTTTGATGTTAAAAGGGGTTTTGTCTTTCCCTCCATATCTCTATAGGTATACCTAGTCAACTCTGTTAACTGTAATAAAGTTTCTTCTGTTAAAACTTGGAAACGCCGGTTTTGGTCTAGGTCTGGCTTGTTCATCTGCACCACCAGTTCCCAGTAAGCATCTAGTTGGGCGATCGCTTTCTGCAAATCTGCTTCTAGTTGGGTCACATAGGTACACTGATCACAAATAAAATCAGGTTGGTGGTTATGAGATTTATAGGCACTAGGATGCTCTACTAGATAACGAAATTTGGTTTCACTACACTGGACTTGCAAAGCTTGTTTAACGATGGTAAAGCGTTGGTGAATAATTTGTAACTGGGAAGCATGGAGTTTCTTCCGCTTATTTAGGACTTGTTCGGGAATACTTACCTTGCCAAAGTCGTGGAGCAAGGCAGCATAACGGACTTCTTGAATTTGGCGATTGTTAAAATACCAGGATCCCAAAGTGCCTATCCCGACCTGATTAACTTCTTCAGTCAAGCGGACTGTCAGCTCGGCAACTCGTTCGCTATGGCCAGAAGTGGTAGGATCCCTAGCTTCAATGATTTTTACCGAAGCTTTGACAAAGCCCTCAAATAATCTTTCAATACTAGCTTGTAATTGGCTGCGCTCAATGGAAATGGCAGCTTGAGAGGCGAGCGATCGAATAATTTGCTCTTCCCATACAGAATAAGGCTGAGTAACTTCTCTAGCTATTTCTGGGGTCAGGTTTACTTGGGCATTAATTTTGCGATTAATTAGTTGTAATACTCCTATGGTTTCTCCCTCTTGATCTTGCATGGGCAACACTAAGACCGATCGAGTGTAGTAGGGAATGCTCCGATCAAAATTTTGATTCATTTTGTAGGGAACATTGTCGGGGATAGCATAGGCATCAGGAATATTTAGGCTCTCACCAGTCAGGGCCACATAGCCTGCCAGACTATCAGCCGTTAGAGCGATCGTAAATTCTTCTAAGGTATTTTTTCCTAGATAGTCATTTTGGGAGGTTTTAAAAATTAAAGTTGGTTCATTAGTAGATTTATCTACCAAATAAACACTGCCAGCATCACTACAGGTGATTTCTCGACTTTTGTATAAAATTAGATTTAATAAAGAACCCAGATTGCTGGTGCAGGAGAGGGCTGTGCCGATCGCCAAGAGTTGCTCTACTAAATCCTGATTAGTTAACTTTTGATTAATTAGTCCTTGACTAGCTAACTCCTGATCTGCTGCCCCTTCCTTCATGGGTGTAGAATTGTCCTTCCGATCGCTATTGACAGAAACTTCTACCGGGGGTTGAGAAACCTCCAACATATCTTACCTCTGAGTTTAATCATAATCCTAAGGGCAGGTCTAGTAGATGGCACTATTTTAATTAAAGGCTATCTACAAGGAATAAATCAAGGGTAATAAATTTTTCAGGTATAAAATTTCTTAATACCTGACCTTTGATCTACCTTGTGAATTATTTACTAGATTCGCCTCTGAAAGTATTAATGCAAAAAGCTTAATTATTAGTTTCATTACTTACCTAATTATTCAGTGTATTTACCAAAATCAGTATCAATATATTTACTTAAGTCTCTGCCAACATATTTACCAAGTAACTTTTCCGGCTAGTTTTTGTTTCAGGTTAGCTCCCATACCCGGAACTTTTTCTATATCTTCCCAAGAGGTGAAGGGCTGGCGCTGGCGGGCAATAATAATCTGCTGTGCCAGTTTTGCTCCTACGCCGGGTAAAGCCTCTAGCTCTT
>JANMHD010000125.1:0-3420 GCA_031374985.1 Coleofasciculaceae cyanobacterium OTE_70_metabat_329
CTCCTTATCCCGAACTCACGTTCTTTAGGGAGCGATCGCCATCACTTTTCCTTTAGGTTCTAAGGGTGCTGATAAGGCCTCTTCTAGGGGAGCGCAACCCAACCGCTCTTCAAGGATATTCATGACTTCTCGCCCAAAATCATTGGGGTTTTGGTTCCAGGCTTGCAGACATACTTCCCCAAAGAAAGAGCCGAGGGGTTCTGGGTTCCAGAGGAGTTTCTTGGCAGTCCAAGGCATAAGGCTCATGGGGTCATAACCCGGTTGCAAAATCTCCTGTTTCAGAGCGTAATCTTCTAAGTGAGTGTGGGGTTGCAGACCAATAAAGAAAATGGCTGGTTCTACTTTATCTGCCCCAAATATTTTTTCTAACTCTCGATGGTAGGCGATCGTTTGCCGGATCGTTTCATGGGTTTCATCCATTACATTAAAGGAATAATTGACTGACACCAAAGAATTAAAACCTGCTGCCTTTAAGTCTCGACAATTTTCCAGCACCACCCGCAGATTGTAGCCCATCCGCATCTTCCGAACTAGTTCCTGAGAACCGCTAGTAATCCCAATTTCAAAATAATTCATCCCCGTTTGCACCATCAGATCGCATAATTGGGGTGTGAGATTATCAGCCCGGATATAGGCAGCCCAGTGGATATCTTTCATCCCGGCATCAATAATTTTTTGGAGCAGTTCCACGGCATCATCGATGAATTTCCGGGCCGGGATAAATTGGGCATCGGTGAACCAAAAGTTTCGGACTCCTCGATCGTACAACTGGCGAATCTCTGCCACTACTTCATCTGCCGGATTAATCCTTACCTGTTTACCCTCCACTACGGTATATACACAATAGCAGCAATTATGGGGACAGCCCCGCTTAGTTTGCACCCCGATATAAAAATCCTGATCTTGCAGATAGTAGTTGAAATCTGTCCAAATACTCTCGATGTAATTATAGTTACAAGCACTTTTTTCTAGAGGTGTAGGCTGCTCATGAATCATGCGCTCTCTAGGCTTAGTTTCCCCCACGATATAACAGCGCTCACTACTGATATCTTCTCCTCGTAGCAGTTTCTCTAAAAGGGTTTCCCCTTCCCCTACCGAGAGAATTGTTCCAGAGGGGAGCTTGTTTTGCATTTGTTCATAGAAGACACTCACCGCCCCGCCGCCAACTACTACCCGTGCTTGGGGTTGATAACGCTTTGCTCGTTGCCATCCACGATCGATCAGCCCCCGATTTCGCCATAGTTCATTGTAATAAGAAATAGCTAAACGCAAGCCCCCGATCGCTCCCCGCAATCTCAGCAAAGGATTAAAAGCATAATAAAATTCAAAGGCATTCTGGAGCGGATTTCCCCCCCGGCCGCCCACTGGGGCATAGATCTGAATATCCCGCCAAGAAAATACCAAAAGAGTTGGCTGGAACTCATCTACACAGGCATCTAGAGCCGTATTAAAATCTAAGGGGGGAATTGTCCCTAGATCAAAAATTCTTTGCTCAATCTCTGGAAATAATTTATGGACATGATCAGCTAGGTACACAACCCCGATCGGGAAAATGGGGTTACAAGGGAGGCGGACGTAGAGAATTTTTTCTGACATGAAAATTTTACTTTTGTAGGGGTTTTTATTTTGTAGCGGTTTTAAGGTTTTTGATATTAACGTTGATTAGGATTTGCACCTGTTTTGTTATCGATCGCCCCTTAATCCCAGCCAAAAATGTTTCCAAGGATTGAAGTAATAATTACGATCCTCAAGGTTAAATTACCTAATTTGCTGAAATTAATTTTCAATCAATTGCCACGCAGCCATAATGCAAAAACTGACTTTACATATCTTAACTCTAACAAAATATTGAAGTTCTCTCAACTAAAAAACAACTTTATTTTAGGTATATCCTGAGGGGCATAAACAGAAAAACACCCAAAAACGGGATGAATTTACAGCCAAATCCTAAACTCTCCTAGATTTGCTTAACCTAACTTTTATTATTTTGGGGAGCAACTCAGGAGGGAGATGGCCGCTATTTATGCCAAGGAACTACTCAAGAATAAGACTTAGAGAAATTCTGGGTTGTCAATACCACAGAAAATATTACAGAGAGATTGGTATTACTTTTTACAGCTAACGAAGATTCCTAGTGTTAGTTTAGAGAAGTTAAGAAAAATATACATTTTATTCACCCTTAAAGCTATGGCTCAAATTCTTGATCCCCTGCCACCAGATAACAGCGATCACTTAGTTTGTTTCTATGTCAACGCTACTAGTCAAATCCAGATTGCTCGGATTACTAATGTTCCTAACTGGTATTTTGAACGAGTGGTTTTTCCCGGACAAAGGTTAGTATTTGAAGCTCCTAGGGAGGGACAACTAGAAATTAATACAGGAATGATGGCTAGTTCTATTCTCTCTGACACCCTTTCCTGTGAAAGTTTGGCCATGGTGGAGGCAACTGTTGCTGAAGTCGAAGTTGTTCCGAGTTCTAGCTAGGTTTATATTCCTCGATCGAGAACTATTCAATTTTTTTTCAATAATAATTTAACAATAATATTTAGATTTTAAAAAATCATAAGTCTTAAAAATAGTTAGTAACAGGTGTTCAATTGCCATTGTTACTAACTATTTTTATTGGACTATTATTTGCCGTAGCGAGTTAGCCAACAGTAGGCGATCGTTATAAATGATACTGTTGCTAAACCCTCGGCCCAGAAAAATGCGAGGAAGTCGCCGATGGTTCCCACGGGAGGAATGCCGGGCTGGATATTGCGGACACTTGGCAAGGCAAAAATTAAGGTAGCCATGTAAGCAAACATTGCTGGTTCTACCATCTTGCCCTTACCCCGTACCATTTGTGATTGGATGAAGACAATCATTCCAATAATTAGCATTCCCGTCATAATAAATACAGAGAAGAGGATGGTGCTGATCGATCGAGCCACAGTGATATTAATGCCGATATAACTATTGGTATTTTCCGAATTAGGAGTAGCATTAGTCCGAAAACCCGGCAAAGCTGACCAGAAATTGACCTTGAGGGGAATTTCCGTGGAGGGATTAGTAGCACTAGCCATTTCTACTTCTAAAAAAGATTGATGCTGGTCAAAGGGATAATCATTAACCTGCCCATCAAAGAGTGGGATCACCACCTCCGCTGGTTCCATGACTTTCCCCTTCTCAAAAGTCCGTTCTGGTTTGCCTGTAGAAGTATTTACTGTAAACTTTATGTCTTGACTAGGCTTCAGGCTATCTCCCGCAGCAAAACTACCTTTAGGGATAAATTGGATGCGAGCAGCAACATCACCCTTAATAGGATCAATACTCACAATGTTAATAGATACTTCAACATAATTTGCTCCTGGATCTGGGGAGGAGAAATCAGTAATCCCTCTATTAGATTCGATTTTATAAAGCCCCAGCACTGCACCG
>JANMHD010000135.1:0-20030 GCA_031374985.1 Coleofasciculaceae cyanobacterium OTE_70_metabat_329
TGAGGATATTGCCTACGCTATGCATGATTTACCTTTGCAACTCCTAGAAGAAGTTCCGGTTTATGATTATGAGAAGGCGAATTTACCTGCTGAGGCTTGGCCGCCCACGGGTTGGTTTGATAATTGGGCCAATGGGCGGGACTTATTCTGGCTGCCAGACCAAAAACCACCTATGGAATTACGCTGGTTAGTCTGCCGTCGTCTCTAGGGGGCTTCCCTCTTGTTTCTCTATTTGATATTCTTTTAGTATTTACCTGTTGGCGTTAGCCCCCCTAGGAACATTGAATCTATGCAGTGTGTTACTGACCCTAAAGTCCTCAGACAGGCAGCGATCGATCGCCACCAATACCGCTTGTACTACAGTGGCCGATTAGTCGTTCCTTGTGTTCCTAGTCTTTTGGAAGAGTATGTAGAGCAATTCCACCAAGTATTTACTGCTGTGGGGAAGCCATTTTCTCCTGAAGAGTTGGATGGTCTGAAGGAGTTAGTTGCTAATAATTTAGAACGGGGTTATGCAGTTTCTACCCATGCCAGCTTAGTTTTAGACTACCAACCTGCTCCTTATCCTTCTGGGGCTTTGACCTATAATATCTCGACAGTTATTGGTTCTGTGGCGGGGCAGTATCAAGGTTGGCTGCAAGAGCGGGAACCTCCCCTATTTCGCCCTTATCCTGATGCTAAGGCGATCGATCTAGCTGCAAAATTAGGAAATCCTGCCCAAGTAAAAATCCTCGAGATTGGCCCTGGTATGGGGCGGAATACTCTACCCCTGGGGAGGTTGGGCTATCAAGTGGATGCTCTAGAAATAACCGCAGAGTTTGTGGAGCATATCCAGCAAGAAGTGGCTCAGGAAGGCTTAAGAATCAATGCTCGTCAGGGGGATTTCCTTGATCCCTTGATCCGGTTTTCACCTCTAGCTTATCAGATGGTTTTTGCCTCAGAAGTAGTTCCCCATCTCCACAATCAGGATCAACTCCGATTAATGTTTGCTAAGGTGTCGGACTACTTACAACCGGGGGGAATATTTTTGTTCAATACTCTCTTGCCTGTGGGGGATTATGTGCCTGATCGCACGGTACGAGAATTATCCGTAGTTCATTGCTGTAGTTTATTTACTAAAGATGAGATTCTTACTGCTCTAGAAGGCTTGCCCCTCCAATACGTAATGGAGGAGTCCCAAATAGAATACGAAAAAGCCCATCAACCTACTGATGCTTGGGAGCCAGAAAATCTTGGATGGTTTGGGCTATGGTCGACTGGGGGTGGGTTATTTGCTTTGCCGGAGGAACAAAAGCCGCCGATCGAACTATCTTGGATCTTACTCCAGCGAAATTAGTAGATTAACGACGGACAGAACCCGTAAAGCCGGCTGCCTTGAATTGCTCCAACTTTAGAGGTTCCGGTTGATTAGCTGGAACACTAATACGGAGTTCAAAATCACTAATACCAGGAGGGATTTGATCGATCGCCCCCAGCCGTGTCCGATTTTCCATTACCGAATTACCATTAGCATCATAAATTCGTCCAAAAATATCCGCATTTACCACCGATCTCCTAGAAGTATTCTCTGCCTTTCCCGTCACCAAGAAGCACTTAGCCGCAGTAAAATTACCCGCTGTTACTGTCCCCTCTGCTAATTCTGGAGGACATTCATGATACTGAATATCAGAAAGGGGAATTTGAGTCAAAGCCAAAGCAGCCGGAGTCCATACATAGCTGACAAACCATAAAACCCAAGTTATAAAAACAATTAGAACGCTAGAAAAAGTCATAGAAATTTATATTATTTGAATATTTTAGAGAATTTTTAAAATCATATATTAGTCCTAGGGTATCTGCGAAGATTTCTATAAAAAAGGGAGCACTAGTAAATCTAGCTCTCCCTTAAAATTTAAAAAATTTAACCCAAAAATTGACGATAAAACTGATAATTAACCTTCTACTACAATTTTACCAACCATGCCTGCGCCTCTGTGGGGCTGACAAAAATAGCTATAGGTTCCTACAGGAGCATCGCCGGGGATAACAGTTTCGTAAGCTTCACCAGCAGTAAACATCAACTTGGACTTAGACAACTTTGCCGCAAGAGTGCCATCACCACCGGGAATTCCAGCGGTATCAAAAACTGCATTGTGGGGACCAAGTTTGTTCATTTCCCACTTTATGGTGTCACCGGGCTTGACAGTAAGGCTAGCGGGGACAAAAACTAATTGTCCACTATCAGAACCCATCTTCACAGTGTAGGTTTCTGCTGCCGCAGGAGCTACAGAAAAAACAAAACTGCTAACAATTAAAAAGAGTGTAGATAGAAATACGCCTATTAAACGAGGCATGGTTACTGTGAGTTTCATTTTTCCCTCTAGGATTTGAAAATTATTTTTAATTTAATTGTTTACTTGTTGACGTAGCCTCCCCCTAAAAGAATCGAAATAGGGTTAATATCTACTCAACTTCCTATAGTACTACAATAGGTCAAACATTAAGAAAATAAATCAATAAATCTAAAAGAAATACTGTAAATTAAACTTATAAATCTTATAAATCAAATTGAGTTGTTCCCCAGCCCGGAGCTTTCTGAGCGGCTCGGAGGACAAAAGCAGCTAAATTTTCAATCTCTGTTTGAGATATCCATGTTTCTGGTACCTGACGACACCAGTAGGTAAAATCTGTACCATCGTAGGTCATAGGTTCCCGAAGAAAAGCCACAATGCTACCAATATTATCTCTTGGGGGTAGGGCACCTTGGAGAGCTTTTAGGGATAAAGGAATTGTGGGATCTGGCAGGGTAGCTCCTCCCACATGGCAGTTTAGGCAATGTTGTTCAAAAAGTTTTTTCCCTGAAGACAAATCTGTAGATGAAAATTTTTTAACCCCGCCTTGGTTATCGATTTCTAGGAGAATTGGCTCTTTGGCTTGAAGATAATGGGCAACATAGCTATCGATCGCTTTGGCATTAGATTTAGTATTGGCTACCAATACCGCTGCTGCTGGAGCAACTGACCACCAAAAAGTAAGACCTAGAGAAATTAGAAAACAAGTAGCAAAAATAATTATCTTTTTGAACATCGATTAAATTGAAGCTATCAATGATTTTAGCTAAAAATCTACAGCCCTTTTTAGTTTGTGGACAAGAGACAGGAGGTTTAAGCCCCTGATAACCTAGAAAAAATCTGTCCTCCTACATCTACAAAGTACTGTAAGACTAAAACCATTGATGGCTATGAATTTTGATTTATACTAAAAAGCTGCTTGGAAAATTTAGATAAAAGTTAGGCTTTTTACTAAGGAAAAAGTAAGTTAGTTCTCCTCAAATAATCCCTAACTAGTTGTATACCTTTCCTCCACCCCACATTTTTCCAAGAATCTTAGGTTGTAAAAGAATATGACCTGCAATTACTTTTAAGTCTTCATCTTTAAGATTTCTCATCCGGGGATAGATATCAGCACTTTCTATACTAGGGTGTAATTCTGCGATTCCTATTTCCCCATCGTAGGTAGTAGGATGTTGCATATAATCTACTAGCCCGGCAATGCTATCCCGGCGGGGAGTTGCTCCAGCAAGACTATCGGGACCTAGGCTCACATTAGGGTCTGTTTTAGTTTTGCCCCCGGCATGGCACTGAGCGCAGGCAAAGTTAAATAATTCTTTACCTTTAGTAACATCTTCTAGGCTAAGAATAGTAGTTTCTCCCTTCTCGTTTAAAGTAACAGTCCGTAGTTCTGGGCTGAGTTCGATCGCCCAAGCACTACCGATAGCTATATGAAATGTAAAAAAAACTGTAACTACAGCGAGTAATATCAATCGCTTTAACATATGTTTCCTCTTCTAATCTTATTCAAACTTTCTCCCAGTTACCACAACGAAATTTTGATGGTAAGCTAAGTAGATTTTAAGACATTATGTGGTCAATTTATCCACAGGGTGAAGAGGCTCATCAATTCAACTCATTTTTAACTAGAAGTTTTGCGATCAACTAGCTTATTTAGTTGGTTATCTACTTTCTCATTTTTCTCATTTTTCTCATTGTTAGAAGAAGTTAAACGGAGAATTATTGCTTTAGCATCCTCAAGGGGCAATCTAGTGGCGGGAGACTTGTAACTAATCCCCAGTTGGTCGCACAGATATATTACCCGTTCAACCCCAACTTGGTAATCAGTAGCTAATTCTTGAATTGATAAATCAGCAAATCCCATTATTCTACTCTCTTATTAATATTCTGGAACTAGGATTGGTTGATCTTCCTCTTCTTGTTCGGCGATTAAAGAAATCACAAAAGGTAAGTTCGCTCCTTGAAGACCCCGGCAAATACGCTGGGGTGTTTCTGGCAAAATTACAAATAAAGGGTACAAGCGATCAGTCGTTTCACTATAAATGTGTTGTTGTCCGTGGGGCATAATCCATTCATAGTCCTGCTCCAGCAGCACCTGAGTCTGTCGCCATCGCCCCAAGAGGTCAGAAAAATCCTCCTCTGGGCGATGAATAAAAATAAAAATCTCTCCATCCATTTTTACCTGCCATTCTGGGTCACAGAGAACAATTGCTAGGTCACAGGGTAACTGGATTGCAGTTTTTTCACCCCCCAGATAAGATGTCTCTGAGTTTGGTTTCTTGCCCCGAATTTTAATTACGGGCAGGGGAATTGTCACCATACTAGACTCTGGACGGCGCATACTAGGCAGCATTTCTAGGTAGGGACGGAACTGTTTTAGCAGAGCGATCGCTCCCTCGTGGTGGCAATACTCTGCTAGTAATTGTTCATAGCTAGATTTTTTATAGTACATGACCTTGATTTCAGGATAGATATCTCCTAGTTAGATAGTTGGATAAATTTGATCGCTTCTTAACCCATTTTATCAAACATACCAAAGAGAGGTAGGTACATAGACAGTAAGATCACTGCAACCATCCCCGCCAGACCCACCATCATAATTGGCTCCAAAATACTAGTTAGAGCTTTTACAGCTTGTTCTACTTCTTCCTCATAGAAATCTGCTACCTTCATCAACATGGCATCTAATTGCCCAGTTTCTTCGCCGATGGAAATCATCTGGATCGACATAATGGGGAAAACATTAGCTTTTTGTAGGGCAATACTCATCATCCCCCCCTGCTCAATTTCTGCCATACAACCTGCTACGGCATTGGTAATTACCTGATTTCCAGCAGTTTCCTTCACAATTTCTAGAGAGGTGAGGATGGGAACTCCAGAACGGGTTAAAGTCCCAAAAGTGCGACTAAAACGGGCAATCGCCGATTTTTCATTTAAATCACCCAAAATAGGAGCTTTGAGGAGCAGCCCATCAATTTGCAATCTACCTATGGGAGTTTTGTAGTAGAGCTTAAAAGCATTAATTGTCCCAACAATCACAGCGACCACCATAATGATCCAGAAATTCTGCTTGGGGGGTGGCAGGAATGGTCCTCTTAGTACTTCGCTAATATTCATCATTACTTGAGTCAAGAGGGGCAACTCTCCACCCAAGCTGGCGAACACATTTGCAAAAATAGGGAGCAAAAATACTGTCATCCCAATAAATACAATAAAGGCGATAAAACCAACCACTGTAGGATAAGCCATGGCTGATTTAACTTGGCCTTGGAGACGGGCGGTGTCTTCTAATACCTTAGCTAAACGGTTCAATACTTCATCTAGTACCCCACCAATTTCCCCCGCCTGCACCATACTGATATAGAGCTTATCAAAGCACTCTGGGTGTTTGGCCATGGCTACAGAAATATCAGTCCCCTGTTGGACTTCTGCACTAATTGCTAGGAGGGCTTTTTTTAGCTTTGGATTAGCACATTGTTCCGATAGTACTCCCAAGCAGCGTACCATTGCTACTCCGGCATTGACCATCGCCGCAAATTGTCGAGAAAATACGGCTTTATCTTTTACCCCAACGGAGGAAAAATCAAAGGAAATTTTAAACCCCTGTTTCTCTTGGAGTTCTCGCACCGAATAGCCTTTACTCCGAAGCATCGCACTAGCTTCAATTAGGCTCGGGGCTTTTACCTGCTCCTTTTTGGTTTTTCCTGCTTGGTCTCTAACTTCGGCAATATAGGTAGGCATTGGTACATTCCTTGGCTGATCAGCTTTGTACTAGTGGTATTTAGCTCTAGGAGCTATGTAGTTAAGTCTTTAAAGTTTTGAGGCAGCGATCGAAGCAGAGCTACCCCCTAAGAGCCGCTGTAATTCGTCAGGCTTGGCGGCTTTACTCATGGCGGCTTCAAAGGCAATTGCCCCATTTTTAACATAGCCGGCTAGAGCTTGCTCCATAGTCTGCATCCCCATTTTCATTCCAGTTTGAATGGAGCCATACATCATGCTAGTTTTCCCTTCCCGCATCAGGTTGGCGATCGCTGGGGTAACGATCATAATTTCTTGTACCATCACCCGGCCATACTCTCCGGGCTTGACATTTTTTTTGGGGCAGAGACATTGACTAAATACTGCTAGTAGGGATTGGGATAGTTGTGCCCGGATCTGGGGTTGTTGGATAGGGGGGAATACGTCTAAAATCCGGTCGATCGTACTAGCTGCGGAGTTGGTGTGGAGAGTCCCAAAGACCAAGTGTCCGGTTTCAGCAGCAGAAATAGCTAGGGCAATGGTTTCTAAATCCCGCATTTCTCCTACCAAGATAATATCTGGATCTTGACGCAAAGCTCCCCGGAGGGCATTAGCAAAACTTTTAGTATCTTCACCCCTAGCTCGTTGGTGAAATAAACTTTTAACATTGGGGAACACATACTCGATCGGGTCTTCTACCGTTAACACATGTTCTGCCCTAGTACGATTAATTAAATCCAGCATGGCAGCCATAGTAGTAGTTTTGCCAGAACCAGTTTGTCCCGTAACTAGTACTAATCCTCTGGGGCGGTGGGTCATCTCCCGGACAATATCCGGCAAACCCAACATGTCAAAGTTAGGAATCTTAGAAGATAAAGCCCGCATACACGCAGCATAGGACCCCCTTTCTTTGTATACATTCAAGCGAAACCTTGCCAGACCCTTGACCCCATAGGAAGAATCTAGCTCCCAGTTCATTTCCAAATCTTTCCGCTGCTGGTTGTTAAGCATACTAAAAATCAAGCGCTGGGCATCTTGGGAAGTAAGCATTTCACCAAACTGGGGTTGGGGTCCTAATTTGCCACTAACCCGAAAATAAAGGGGGGCACCGGCTTGAATATGAACATCGGAGCCGCCCTGCTCCACGAGACTTTCCAGAATGTCCTCAATCATTAGTTCCATAGCGTGTAGATCTCCTTATTGCCATTTAGTTCTAATATGCCCTGATTTGAGCTTCGATCGTACTTTTAATTAGGCTTTTAATTAAGTTTTAAAACTTAGCTATCTCTACCTTATTGCTGCTCTTGAAAACGAGGAGTCATGCAGTAGGGGCAGTCAATCCATTCTTGCTTGAGTTCGGCATTACAGGTACGACAGGTGAGGACGGCTTTCCGTTTTGCTTTTAACTCGGACTCTAAACCAGAATCGGTGAAGGTCACCCGCTCTACTTCTTCTAGGGTCGTGTGTCCCTGCTGGACTAGCTCTAGACTGTAGGCTAAAAGGGTTTTCATCCCATCTTCCACCGCAGCTTCCTTAATAGCGGTAGTGGGAGCAGCTTCATTGATGAGGGTTTGCAGGCGTTCTGTCACCCTCATAAATTCATAAACTCCAACCCGTCCTTTATAGCCGACACCATTACATTTTTTGCACAGGGTATTTTTGGCTCGGAGAGCAGCAATTTGATCCTTAGGAATTGTATTAGCTTTGTAGATGGTAATTTCATTGTCTGAGGAAGCGGCAAGACCAAATCTGGCCAGTTCTTCTCTTGTAGGGGTGTAGGGAACCCGACATTCAGTGCAAACTTTCCGCATGAGTCTTTGAGCTAATACTCCTAATAATGCTCCGCCCACCATGAAGGGCTCTACACCCATTTCATCTAATCTAGCGATCGCTCCGGCGGCATCATTAGTATGTAAGGTTGTTAATACCAAGTGTCCAGTTAAAGCTGCTTCGATCGCTGTCTTAGCAGTTTCCTTGTCTCTAGTTTCTCCCACCAGAATAACATCTGGGTCTTGGCGCATAAAAGCCCGAAGAATATTAGGGAAATCCATCCCTTTCTCCCGAATTACCTGAACTTGAGTGATCCCCGGTAGGGCATATTCGATCGGGTCTTCTGCGGTACTAATATTAACGGCTGGATCATTTCTTTCTGCTAATACCGAGTAGAGGCTGGTGGATTTTCCTGAACCCGTGGGGCCCGTAACGAGAATTAGTCCGAAGGGACGGCTGGCAACATCCCTGACCATCTGGAGAGTCTCTGGATCTGTAATTAGCTTATCTAAGCCTAATTGAGTGGCTGAGTTGTCGAGGATCCGTAAAACTATTTTTTCTCCATAACGACTGGGGAGGCAGTTAACCCGAAAATCTACCTTTCTACCTTGGAAGACTCGGCGAATTTTGCCATCTTGGGGCGATCTCCGCTCTGCAATATTCAACTCCGCCATAATCTTAAACCTAGCCGCTACAGAGGAGGCAATTTTCTTCGGTAGAGGATCAAAGGATTCTTGTAATACCCCATCCTTCCGGTAACGAATTCGGAGAGTTTCTTCTTGAGGTTCAAGGTGAATATCAGAGACTCCTTCTTGAATTGCTCTGGCCAAAATTTTGTTGACAAGGTTGACGATCGGTGCGCCCTGAGCTTCTCCCAGTGCCGAGTCAAGGTCATCACCACTAGCATCATAGCTCTCATCGACATCTAAGGCATCCAAGCCTTCTAGATCCTTAGCTACATCGACTGATTGAGCCATCTGAGTAGCTTTTTCTTTTTCTACTTTTTCATCAAGGTAGTGGGAAATTAATTTCTGATAATCCTCAATACTAATCACCATCCGTTGGAGAGATATTCCTTGGGGACGGAGGATGCGATTTAGGTCATCTTGGGCGCTGAGGTTGTCCGGCTCTACCATGGCAATCAAGGCGATGGGAGGTGTCGCCTCATCATTTCTCGCCACTGGCAACAACTTTGCTCGCCGACAGATATCTAGGGGAATTAAAGATTCGATTAAGCCACTGACAGTAATAGGGTCAATCTCCCTAATTTCTGGGTCAAGCGACTCTACGCCATAAAGAATTTTTAGCTCAAATAGTTGCTGTTTTTTATACTGTCTCAGCAACTCTGGAGGCATCTGCTTACCCGTAAGATTTTCTAGCACCTCTACTAAAGGGCGATTAGCTTTCCGAGATTCTGTCAAAGCCTGTTTCATTTGGTCTGGCTCGACGTAGCCAGCTTGAATTAATTTATTCCCAAAGGGGGAAAATTCATTACGAAGTGCCAGCGAGGTGCGTTTTTGAGAGAAGGATTGAGTCATAGAGCCGGATGTAGATATCTCCTTATCATCATCATTCCCAATAATCCAGTGATTTTACTAGTCAAGATTTAAATCTAAGAGTCTAAATTTTGATGGCTTATTAAGATTGATATTCCCTAGCATAACTGACATCAGGGAAACTGGCTTACTTTCTCTTGAGCTTTCTCTTAGGAAGTTAGATATTCCGGAAGACAGGATTACGACATTTTCGGTGATAATATATAAAAAATCTATAAAAATCCGCTTCAGATTATCCTAATACTTATTTTTCTAGTACCTGGGGTTATGCAATAGGAACCCTCCATCTTGATCTAGTGTTAGTGCTGACGGTAATAATGTTATGGTTTGCTGTTTTGCAAAATTGAATCAAGGGGAACTATGAACGAGCAAGAACAACAGATGGATAACGAGATTCAGGAGCCGGGGAAGGAAGTAATTGTCCCGCCCTCAGAAGCTATTGAAGATATTAGTGAGGCCGCAGATATAGATGTGCCAGATTTTAGTGCCGATCCGGCTCCTGTTGGTTCTGAGGCTGCTTACTGGGAGGCAATGGCCGCAGATGTGACTAGTTCAGATGAGACTGCGATCATCCTAGCTGCTCTCCAACAGGAAAATCTAATTCTGAAAACTCAATTAGAAGAGCGGGGGCAGCAGCTAGAGAGTGTTAAGTCTCAGTATGCTCGGTTAGGGGCTGACTTTGAGAACTTCCGCAAGCGTACTCTCAAAGAAAAAGAAGATGCAGAGATTCAAATAAAGGGGACAACTATCAAGGAACTCCTGCCGGTAGTGGACAACTTCGATCGGGCTCGATCGCATATCAAACCCCAAAATGATGGGGAGATGAACATCCACAAAAGCTACCAGAGTGTATACAAGCAATTAGTAGATTGCCTAAAACGAGTAGGGGTTTCCCCCATGCGTCCAGAGGGCGAGCCTTTTGATCCCAATTTCCATGAAGCAGTAATGCGGGAAGCTACGGCAGAATACCCGGAAGGGGCTGTAGTAGAACAATTAGTTCGGGGATATACTTTGGGCGATCGAGTCCTCCGCCATGCCATGGTTAAGGTTGCCGCCCCCCCAGAAGATGCCCCCATCCCATCCTCGATCGATGAAGGGATATCAGAGAGTTAATCTAGGGAGATATTGGGATTAAAATGCAACTTTTTGCAAAAAACTGAATAACATGGGAAATAATATAGCTACGTAAATTTAAGTAATCCCCATTACTTGTAAAACTGTTAACCAAGAAGAAAATTAACTCTAAAGTCCTATGGGAAAAGTCATCGGCATCGACCTAGGAACCACCAATAGCTGTCTTGCGGTACTAGAAGGCGGCAAACCTATTGTCATTGCCAATTCAGAAGGGGCAAGGACAACACCTAGTATTATTGGATTTGGTAAGGGAGACGAACGGTTAATAGGAGACCCGGCCAAGCGTCAGTCTGTCACTAATGCCGAAAATACGGTCTACAGTATCAAGCGTTTTATTGGTCGTCGTTGGGATGATACGGTGGAAGAAAGAACTCGTGTTCCCTACAACTGTGTGCGGGGCAGAGATGACACTGTTGATGTACAAATTCGGGGACAAAACTACACCCCCCAAGAAATTTCGGCGATGGTACTCCAGAAATTAAAGCAGGATGCGGAGAATTTTTTAGGAGAAACCGTTACTCAAGCAGTAATTACCGTCCCGGCCTACTTCACTGATGCCCAGCGCCAAGCAACTAAGGATGCCGGGACGATCGCTGGCCTAGAAGTTTTGCGGATTATCAACGAGCCTACGGCGGCAGCCTTGGCTTACGGCATGGACAAACTGGAGCAAAATCAATTAATCCTTGTATTCGATCTAGGAGGCGGGACTTTTGATGTCTCTATTCTTCAACTAGGGGATGGTGTCTTTGAGGTAAAAGCTACTTCTGGCAATAACCACCTAGGAGGAGATGATTTTGATAATGTCCTCGTGCAGTGGATGAGGCAGAAATTTCAAGAAACAGAAGGTATTGATCTAGCTCAAGATAAGGTAGCCCTCCAACGCCTCCGGGAAGGAGCAGAAAAAGCAAAAATTGAGCTTTCTGGGATGAATACTACTGCAATTAATTTACCCTTTATTACTGCCGATGCTAGTGGACCGAAGCATCTAGAGATGGATCTGACTCGTATAGCGTTTGAGGAATTAGTTAAAAATTTGGTAGATAGTACCATTCAACCAGTGATGCAAGCCCTTAAAGATGCGGAACTCAAACCTAATGATATTGAGAAAATTATTCTTGTGGGTGGCTCTACCCGGATTCCGGCAGTCCAAGAAGCTATCAAAAAATTCTTTGGGGGTCGATCGCCCGATCGCTCGGTTAACCCCGATGAGGCAGTGGCCGTGGGAGCAGCAGTCCAAGGAGGAGTCTTAGGGGGTGAAGTAGAAGACCTACTCCTATTAGATGTGACGCCCCTATCTCTGGGTATTGAAACCTTAGGGGAAGTATTTACCAAGATTACCGAGCGCAATACTACTATTCCGACGACCAAATCCCAAACTTTCTCCACGGCTACCGATGGGCAAACTACTGTAGAAATTCATGTTCTTCAAGGGGAACGAGCTATGGCCAAGGATAATAAAAGCCTTGGTAAATTTCTGTTAACGGGTATTCCTCCCACTCCTAGGGGTGTTCCCCAAATCGAAGTATCCTTTGAAATTGACGTCAATGGAATTTTGAAGGTGTCAGCTACCGATCGAGGGACGGGCAGAGAACAAAGCATCAGAATTACTAACACGGGAGGATTGAGCAATACAGAAATTGAACGAATGCGTCAGGAGGCAGAAAGTTATGCTGATGTCGATCGTCGCCGTCTGCAAATGGTGGAAGTGAAAAACCAGGCAGATAACCTAATCCAAAGCTATCAATCTACCTTGACAGACAACCCAGATATGATCAGTCGTCCCTTCAAAATAGAGATGGATGCCAAACTAGAGCAGTTACGAGCAGTATTTACTAATGATTCCAGTGACTTAGATACCGCTAAAGCCATCTTAGAAGAGTTCCAGCAAATGCTCTTTTCTGTGGGAACTGCTGTGTACCAAAAATCCCCCGGTATCACTCCTAGTAATGGTACGGAATCTACAGAATATGTTGATGGCTACGATGATGCGACGGTTAGTGTTGAGTTTAGTGGCAGTTCGGCCACGGGAGATGATGACTTTATCTTTGATTTTGATGATGATGCCACTGTAACCGCAGATTATGAGCCAGTAGATTAAGATGATAGCTACCCAATTAAAAAGTTTAGGTTTTATAGAAATTACCGTAAAATCTATCGGCCTTGATTTTTAAGAAAGTATGAACTTGCCCTGGATTTTAAACCATAATTTTTTAAAAATCCCTTAATATTTAAACATAGGAGTGTCAAGCTAGAGTTAGAATTAAAACTAAAGTAGACAAAACTGTTGTAGGCAATTCCCCCTCAGACTAGCAAGGTACTGAATCGTACTTGCACCATGAAAAGGACAAAAAACAAACAAAATAATTCAAATCCACCTACTATGGCACGCGATTTTTATGAAACTCTTGGTGTCTCCCGTGATGCTGATAAGGAAGAGCTAAAGCGAGCTTACCGTCGCCTAGCTCGTAAGTACCATCCCGATGTCAACAAAGAGGCGGGGGCAGAGGAGCAATTTAAGGAAGTTAATCGTGCTTATGAGATTCTTTCTGAGCCAGAAGCAAGGGCGAGGTACGATCGCTTTGGGGAAGCTGGTGTAGCTAGTGGTGCTGGCGGCTTTGGAGATATGGGAGATATGGGTGGTTTTGCCGATATCTTTGAAAGCTTTTTTAGTGGTTTTGGGGGGGCTGCTCCCCAACAGCAACGGCGACGGGGTGGCCCTGTCAAAGGAGAAGACCTACGCCTAGACCTAAAACTAGAGTTTCGAGAAGCAATCTTTGGGGGCAAGAAAGAAATTCGGATTCCTCACCAAGAAAGCTGTACTGTCTGTAATGGTACTGGGGCAAAACCCGGTACTGGCACTCGTACTTGTCCTACCTGTAGTGGTGGTGGGCAAGTCCGCCGGGCTACCCGCACTCCTTTTGGTAGTTTTACTCAAGTTTCTGTTTGTCCTACCTGTAATGGTGAAGGACAGATTATTGAAGAAAAATGTGATGCTTGCAGCGGGGCGGGGCGGAAACAGGAAACTAAAAAACTGGAAATTTCTATCCCGGCTGGGGTGGATAATGGAACTCGGCTCCGGGTTTCTAAAGAAGGAGATGCTGGATTGCGAGGAGGGGTTCCGGGTGATTTGTATGTCTATCTATTCATTGAAGAAGATACAGAATTTCGCCGGGAGGGAATCAGTGTCCTTTCCGAAATTAAGATTAGCTATCTTCAAGCAATTTTAGGCAGTACTCTAGAGGTAAATACAGTAGATGGCCTTGAGGAATTAACTATTCCCCCAGGGATCCAGCCGGGAACAGTGCTTACCTTAGAAGCCCATGGAGTTCCTATTCTGGGTAATCCTGTGAAGCGGGGAGATCACTTAATTACCGTTGCTATTGATATTCCTACTCGTATTGCTCCTGAAGAACGAGAGCTTTTACAGCAATTGGCAAAAATTCGGGGCGATCGCATTGGTAAGGGTGGCATAGAAGGATTCTTGGGAGGTCTTTTTAAGTAATCCTGCTGAAAATAATATTAAGGCTAGTTATTTTAGGAAATCTTTTCCAGAAATATTTGAATTTCTCTAGCTAACTCTTGATCTGAACTTACCGCCTGATCAGGGGTTAGTAATAATTTGTATAATTCGGCTGTAGGGGCTAAGGCAGCATAGGTGTGAATCAGAGCGATCGCCTGTGCTTCGTCTTCAGTTTTTTGGAGAAGGAGAGTTGGGACTTTTAGTTTTTCTAGATAGCGATCGACCATTTCTCCATAGATTTCTACCGGACGACGCTGGAATAACAAACGACAGGGAATAGGATGTAATTGCAGTTTATGGCGTAATTTTAGTAGCTCTGGGATTTGCGGTGCTATTCCCAAAAGTTTTACCCAAGGTGCAACAAATTTTAGGCTCCAATATAGTAAAGGTATCGGACTTAATAATGCTCTTTCCCTTGACCAACGCTTGCCTAAACCTGGTGGCTGGACTCCTTCAGGAGATAATAGGACTAGCCCTTTTATTTGTTCTGGGTGGTGGAGGGCATAACTCACGGCAACCCAAGCCCCCAGAGAATGACCCACTAGATAAACTTGATTTAAATTAAATCTTACCAAATACTCTCGAAGATATTCTACCTGTAAGGCAATGGAATAACCTACTTTAGGACGTTCTGATTCTCCACAGCCCAACAAATCTAAGGCAAAACAATGATAATTTTCTCCCAAATGAGTCAATATCTCTGACCATTGACTACTATCCTGCCATGTCCCATGTAAGAAAATAATTACTTCTCCCTTTCCTATTTCTCGCCAAAAAACTTTCCCTAGAGATAAACGTGTATGAGCATGGCTGAGGTAGGACATAGTTACGAGGGGTTGAAAGTAAATTGAAGGTAAGCCTTGAAATTTTATCAAAAAGTTGCGATATAGCACCTGCCAAGAGAGTTAGGATAGACCAGGGGCTTACAGCAATTTGTGTTCAGATAAGTGGCAAGAAAAACCCTCTTTTCTTGTATGCCAGTTTCTGGTATGCCCGGAGGGCTTTAGGGCTTTAAGCTCCGCACTAACGTGCCGCTACGCTAGAAAAAAGGGAGACTTGAAAATCAAGATTGTAGCTTACTAGATTGTAATCTGTTGTAAATATTCTGCTAGGTTAACCTTAAAAACGTGAGTTCGGTCTAAGCAAAAGCATAAAAATCCCTCCTTTTTTAGGAGGGTGGAATTATTAAAATCTAGGGTTTAGTAAAAGTTTAACGTCTGCCCTTGTAAGGAACTTTATTTAGGTAATCAATGCTAAAGGAAGAAATGCTTTGAGCATAATTACCCTTATTATTAACCGCAGCAGCCAATGCCCGGAATTTGCCAGGGTCGCCCTCTGGTAAACGGCGGGTTTGAGCTTGTTTGCTGTAGAATTTCTCCAAGGTAAAGCGCCAATCGGTAGTAGTAGTTCCGGCAATAGCTTGGAAATCTTCGCCATAACGAGGAGTAACTAAATTAAAGGGACGGCCTTGTTTGCGCCGTTGTTGGTAAGGAACAGTGAAATCTCCAAAAGCTAGGGTATATTCTTCACTATCTAAGAGAGCATCAATAAACCCACTAAAACCTACAGTGCCCATTTTGATGGACCAAGCAATTTCTTCATCTTTGTTGTAGGAAGAACGTCCGAGGAATCTTTTGAGACACACATCTACTAGACGATAGTTATTATTAACTGAGACAACTAAACGATAGAAAGCTTCAGATTTTGCTAAGCCCCGGATAAAATCTCGAATAGTTAGGGAACCGTTTTTGAGTTGAGATTCTAGGTTTTTTTGACGGTTGAAACTAAGGATTTCGTGTTCGCTAAATACTTGTCGATAGGCAGCATAGATTAAACTTTCCACATCACCAGAGGAAGAGCAGTTTTCCCAACGATAAATGTAGGGAGTATCTTCGTTAAGATCGCCGACTCCGAAGCTCTTAACTCTTTGGTTTTGGCTGCTAGGTTTGTAATCAAGTAATGGTATAGCCATGGGTAATTCTCCTGGGGTAAGTTGGGTTTAATTTGGGAATTAATAATTATTGCGTATGATGATCGTAGCTATGGTTGCCGCAATCGAATATTTCTAGCGACAGGGGAAGCCAGAAGCCGTGTTGATGGAAGCAGGAACTAAGGTGGTTTCTTTGCGGGTCATATCCGGGATGATAATATTATCTAGGCGGACATTGGTAACGTAGGTAAGTGCTTTGGGTTTGATTGATCGAGCCATATCTAAGAAATTATCCACTGCGCCCCATTTGTAGCGCTCATTTTCTAATTTATCCCGCCAGTAGCCATCATACCGGGGAGTTACAAGGTTAAAGGGACGGTCTTTATAACGACGACGTTGGTAAGGAACTGTAGTATCGCCAAAGTTTTCTTGATACTCAGAAGAATCAATGAGGCTATCCACAAAACCACCCCAGCCAGCAGTCGCTGTGGTAATCGACCAAGCGATCGTTTCCTGTTGGTTATAGGGCGCCCGTCCTAGCAATCTCTTCAGACAGAGTTCCACAATCCGGTAATTAGAATTAGTTTCTACTACTAGTTTGTAGAAAGCATCAGATTTGGCGCAGCCCCGGATAAAATCCTTGACAGTGATCGATCGATTCTTTAATTGAGATTCCAGATTAACTTGGCGATTATTTTTGAGAATGGCGTGTTCACTAAATACTTGGCGATAGATAGCCCAGATTATTTCTTCTAGATCGCCACTGCCAGCACAGTTTTCCAGACGATAAATTCGGGGAGTATCTTCATTAGGCACTTCATAGCCAGCTACTCGTTGATTTTGGGAAGCAGGTTTGTAACTAAGTAAGGGAATGGACATAGGGAATTATGGGTAATTACTAACTTTTTATTACACAAATTAAGCCTAGACTTTGCGTACACCGGGAATGTAGCTATAGGGGAGGCTGACCTGAGTTGTCCGTAATTTCGGAGGCTCAGAATTATTGTTGGTGGTATCTAGCAAGGGAGTGCTAGATGCTTGGGAAGAAGCCCGATCAGCAAAGGGTTGATAGTTGGGCTGATTAGGGATAATTCCCTTAGCCATGGCCAAGAAATTGCTAGGAATTGCCTGCCGGACTTTGGGGCTACTTGGTCCTGCACCGTAGGTTTTTACTTGGTAGTATGATTGATTGTCTAGGGCAATCTGCCGAATGCGCCAGTAATCACTATAGCGGGGATTAACCAAATTAAAGGGACGATCGCCAAAGCGACGCCGCTGGTAAGGAACTGTATCCTCTCCAAAGTTTTGTTGGTACTCATCACCATCTACTAAAGCATCAATAAAACCATGCAGTCCCTTGGTAGCAATCACGATCGACCAAGCAATCTCCTCGGGCTGACCATAGCTAGAACGTCCCCAAAAGCGCTTAAAACTAAGATCTACTAAGCGGTAATTAGAATTAGTATCTGCCACTAGACGGCGATAGACCTCAGATTTGCCCAAGCCCCGGATAAACTCCCGGAGGGAAATTGCTCGATTGCGGAGTTGAGATTCTAAAAAAGGCTGACGGTAGCTATCCAAAATTAGGTGTTCACTAAAAATCTGCCGATAAGCTGCCCAAATTACATCGTTAATTTCGTTATCAGAAATAACATCAGTAAAGCGATAGATTACTTGATCATCTTCATCGGGTACTTCGTAACCATCTACCCGTTGGTTTTGGGTAGTGGGCGTAACTTTTAATAGGGGTAATGACATTTTTTTAATTATTTTTGCTTTCTCCACTTTTATTTATTTGTTGGGTAAGTCTTAAACTGCGATGATTTTTTTGTAAGAATATCGACATCCTTACTTTTTTAACATCATCCTTTGTTACCTGCTAACTGGATCCTTGCCCGCACCGATCGATCCTGTTCCCGGTGTTGGTATTGATCCAGAAAATCCCCCACAGCCTTCCCCTGAGCTTGGTTCCTCATGCCTAGAGCCTGCAAACCAACAATCCCAGCATAGCGAATTGACCAATCCCCATCTTCACAAAGAGAAGTAAGGGCGGTGAACACTTGCTGCTGGGTATCTGTCTGTTCTGGGTCTGGTAAGTCTTGCCACCGGAGATTTCCTAATCCCTTGGCTGCTGCCCTCCGGACACTGGGGGCAAAATCTGTAGTAGCTGCTTTGACCAAAACCTCTAGGGATTGTACCGAGGCAATGGTAGCCAACGCCCTCATGGAATAAGCTCTAGCTCCGTAGTTATACTCATCCATTTGAGTCATCAAAGGTACTACTGCCCTGTCCCCCCAAGCAATGATAGAGCCTAGGGCGATCGCCGAAGCAGCAGGATTATTGTAGCCAAACACCGCCATCAAAGCGGGAATAGCTGCGGTTGACTTAGAACTAGCTAAGGTTTGGACCGCTGCCATCAGAGCTTCGGGGGATTGAGCCTGCTCTACAGCTTGAATTTGATTTTGCACCAATTCATCTGAAGAATCATCTCCAGAATCGGTAAAGGAATTAAGCATGGCTAATAGGAGTTGTCTTAACCAACAAATATAGATGCTATAAACTAATCATTTTTCATGAATTTATATAAGATAAATTGCATTTTTATTTACATAAGTTTACATAAAACTAATTAGGAACCACATCCTAGCTGATCATAGAATAAAAGTGACTAGAGAGCAATCTAGAAACCCTTTGATCTCTAGAAATATTGTCTGTATTTATGAGTAATAGCCTTTAGTTCTAGTTAAGATTTATTAAGAGTTTTCCATGCCCCATTCTTGCTCTAATTGTTGCTGATGAGCTTGGAGATTATTCTCAATATCTTTCCAGTTAATTTCTGAAGATTTTTGGTAGGTAACTAGCTCCCCATCTTGAAGACAAATGAGACTAGTCCCAAATTGTTTGGCAATTTCTACCTGGTGATTCACCATTAAGATAGTAGTTTGCCGTTGCTGATTAAGGTTAATTAGTAGTTTGATCAGAGTTTCCGCCCTTCCTTGGTCTAGAGCAGAAGTGGGTTCATCCAGAAGTAACACTGGGGGATTGAGTACCAAAGCCCGGCAGATACCAATCCATTGTCGCTGTCCTAGGGATAATTGCTGTTCAGTACGCCCTAGCCAAGTCTGGGGAATATGAAATTCTTCTAGCCAGTAATCCAATATTTCCTGAATTTTAGCTGGCGATCGCTTTTGCAATACTAGAGGATAAGCCAAAGCTTCTTGGACGGTCATTTCTAATAACCGTACTTCCTGACTGACTAAAACTATTTGACGACGCAAGATCATGGGTGAAATCTGCTCATAATCTTGCCCCTGAAACTGTAAACTACCAGAAGTAGGGCTGATCAAACGATTAAGTAGCCGAAGAAAAGTAGTCTTTCCGGCTCCTGATGCCCCGATAATTGCTAAACGATCGCCCTGATTAATTTCTAGAGAAATATTCTTGAGTAGATATTGATCCGTGAGGGGATTAGTTAAACAAACTGTTTTGAGAGAGAGCATAAGTAAGCTATAGAAAATCCTTGATTACTTGCAAAGCTAAGCCTGTACAGAGCAATAGACTGATCCCCATTAGCCCGGCTAGGGGCTTGTCATAACGACCGACTAGCCAAGAATTTAGCGGGTCTGGATATTTAATTAGTTGCGCCGTATCAAGGGTGGCGATCGCCAAAATCCAACCAGTATGCAGCCCGATCGCTAGACCTAAATCCCCTTGATTTGCCACCCGTGCCGCCACTAGCACCATGCCCATTAACCATAAACCAGGGATTTGGGGTGTAGTTTCCTTTTGTTCCCACACCAAATGTAGTAGGGCAAAAATAGTACTAGAAATAGCGGCAGCAGTCCAAAGGGGATAATCTTGCTGCAAAATATTAAGAAAAATTCCCCGAAATATTAATTCTTCTACCGTGCTAACTAGGAGAGCGATCGCTAAAGTAGGAAGAATAATTCTCCCCAATCCTTCTACTTTTTTTTCTTGCCATTCTATCCATCCTCCCGCTAATTCTATGGCCACTAAAATTCCAATACCCACTACCCCAATTAAACACCCTA
>JANMHD010000146.1:0-4390 GCA_031374985.1 Coleofasciculaceae cyanobacterium OTE_70_metabat_329
CCCCAACCCTCTTAAATATAGCTTAATCACTAATAATTTCTGGCTGCATCAATTCATCAGACATTTCAATAATTGCGCGCAGGACGGGCTTCATCATGGGGTCATCAATATCAGTATCTTCATAGCGACGGCGCTTGGCACGGTTGGCAACCTGCACGGTAATTTTATAGCGGTTAGAAGCATTACCAACTAGCTCCTCAGCTCGGTACATCACGTCCATAGAGTCAAAATGATAGCGTTTATGTAGCATAAGGTAAGTCCTGTAGTTGTTTTCCCATTAAAAAAACTATGGGTGATGTTTTATCTTACCCCATGTCAAGGGTGAGATGTTAGGGGAAGCATATTTAAGCAAGATGCGATCGCCTCAGCATTAGTTTGCCCTATCGAAAACTCTTTAGATGGATTTTGGTCAGCGATCGATAATGTTGGTTTATTATGGTTTTTGGTACTAATCCAGATATTCCTTATGTCCTTTGCCCCCCGCCCCATCAATACTCCTAACCCTCAGCACCGCAGATTTGGTTTAAACCTGCCTATCTCTGGTCGATCTAGGGGGCAAACTCACTCTAAGCCTAGTAATAATAATCTCAACCACAATCTCTCTAATGGTAGTTATAATCACAAGACTGGAAATAATTATCTAAGCAATAGTAACGTAGCAGATTTCACAGCTAGGAGGCAGCAGCAAGTCTCCCCAGCCCAGGTGCCAATCTATCCCACCCATTCCCGCAATTCCCTGAGATTTTCTCCTCCTACCCCCACTTCCTCTACCCCAAGTTTTGTGATCTCCACTCCTTGGTGGTTGCGATCGCTTTTTTGTCTCAAGTATGGCTCTGGACTAGTAATGGGCGGACTAATTTTGACCACCCTAACAATTTATGGTAGTAATGTTTCTACCCAGAGGCAGTGGTCAGAGAATTATCAAAAACTAGATAGCCTCCGCCGCACAGAACGGCAGCTAGTTGTAGCTAATGAAATAATCAAAAATAAAGCTGCTCAAGAATCCTCCACAACTAAAGAATTAATTAAAGCCGATCCTTCCCGGAGGATCTATCTTCCCACACCTAACCCTAGGCCAGAGCCATCCCCAAAGGTTATGGTTATGGGTGCTGGTGGAGGCACTCCTGTCCCTAAACCAGAATCTCCCAACAAGAATTATCCTAATCTGCCCTTAGGCTACTAACCATGCCTGAATCCCGTAAAGTTCTCCCTCTGCGCCCAAAACAAGGTGGTGCTTCTGCTAAAGATCGCCTGCGTTCTAGACAGAGTTCTGGGAAATATGCTAATCAACGCTTCGATCGTTCTAACAGACCAGCCCCAAGATGGCGACTCCCTAAGGGAACAGTAGCTGAGAGAATTTCCCAAGTATCTACTTCTTCCCTATTTGCGGCGGTACGCTTAGGGATTGTTTGGGTAATTATTATTTTGGCACTTTTGGGGCTAGGATTACGCCTTTACCATCTGCAAATCCTTGATGGTCAATCTTTGGCAGCTAAGGCAAAAAAACAGCAGGAAGTAGAGTTACGTTTGTTTGTACCCCGCCGCTCCATTGTGGATGAACGGGGAAATGTTTTAGCGATCGATCGCCCCGCCTATACCCTCTTTGCCCATCCTAAGTTATTTAATCAAGACCCAAAAATCGTTGCTGACCTCCTAGCCCCCCTAGTCCAGGTTCCGGCGGCAGAACTCCTTAAGAAATTTCAAACCCAAGCCAGTGGCATCCGCCTAGGAAATCTACTAAGGGAAGAGGACGCAAAACGAGTGGAATCTTTCCATACGGATGGCTTGGAACTCCTGCCGGAATATTCACGACTCTATCCCCAAGGAGATATGGCGGCGGAAATATTAGGTTATGTAGACCTAGAGCATCGGGGACAAGCGGGGTTAGAGTTTCATCAGAAGAAAATTTTGGAGCAGGTAGCTCGGCCTCTCCTTACCCGGCAGACGGCTCAAGGTAATGTCCTGCCCGATCATATCCAAGTAGGAGCACTAAAATTTGACGATCGCCGCCTAATGCTGACTATGGATAGCCGCTTACAACGGGCAGCTAGAACAGCTTTAAAAAAAGCCCTAGGGAATTTTGGGGCAGTCCGGGGAGCTGTGGTGGTAATGGATGTGCAAGATGGCTCCATACCTGCCCTAGTGGTAGAGCCGACTTATAATGCCAATGAATATTTTAAGTTTCCCATCGAACGGTTCAAAAATTGGGCAGTGGCTGATACCTACGAACCGGGATCAACTTTCAAGCCCCTGAATGTGGCGATCGCCCTAGAGGCCGAGACCATCAAACCCACCGATATTTTTAACGATCCGGGTCGGCTCTACATCGGTGAAGATATGATTCAAAACTCCGATCGTTCCAGTCGTGGAGACATGAACCTCACAGATATCCTTTCCTATTCCAGCAATATCGGCATGGTAAAAATCATCCAAACTATTCCCCCCAAGACCTACCATAACTGGTTAGGAAAAATTGGTCTAGGTAACAAAACTGGCATAGACTTGCCGTTTGAGGCATCTGGCACCCTCCGGGCAGAAAAAGACTTTATTAGTAAACGGATTGAATCTGCTACCGCCTCCTTTGGTCAAGGTTTTGCCCTTACTCCCTTGCAATTAACCCAAATGATCGGCAGTTTGGCAAATGGGGGTAAGCTCCTAACGCCCCATATAATTAAAGGTTTAGTTGATGAGCAGGGTAAGTTGGAATGGCAAGCCACCTACCCAGAACCTAAGCAAATCTTCAGCCCCAAAAATACGCAATTAGTCTTGAAAATGATGGAGGAAGTAGTAGAAGGAGGCACTGGCAAACCTGCTCGCATCCCTGGCTATAGGATTGCTGGAAAAACTGGCACTGCCCAGAAAGCTACGCCCGGTGGTGGTTATACTCAAGGGGCAATTATTGCTAGTTTTGTGGGCATAATTCCTGCCAATGCTCCCCGTTACGTAGTTTTAGGGGTGGTGGATGAGCCAAGAAAAAATGCCTTTGGTTCTACGGCTGCTGCCCCGATCGTCAAGGAAGTCATGGAAGCCTTGATTTCTATTAAACAAATTCCTCCCAGTTAAACTAGGTTTGCAATTATCTCCAAATGGATCTAAAAAACACCATCTAGAGTGACAATATCACCTTCAAAAAAACTACTAATTTGTTTCAGAGCCGCTAGTTCCTCTGTGGCTGCATTTGCGGCTGCATTCGACATATCTTGGTCAGAGTTATTTTCTGATAGAACTTCTGACCCTAAGTTATTATCTAGCAATGATTCTGGCTTGATTTCTAGTAGGGCAGTAGGAACGGAAAAATCCTGATTATTTGGAGAAGGTTGAGCGATTGTAGCTGTGGTTGCCACCATCGTCGCCCCAGAACCCCTAACTAACTCTGAAGCTTGACCATTATTTCCATTACTCCCATTCCCATTACTCCCATTCCCATTACTAGCGTATCCATTATTGCCATGACCATTATGGCTAGTCCTATTCCCGTTATTAGCATAGGTGGGATTAGGACTAGGGCTAAATTCCTTGATATTACTAGAACTATTTCCATTGCCATTACTAGATGCCGCAGGGGAGTTGCGATCGCTTGCGCTACGGTTGCCGTAATCGTAGTTGTGGTTCCCACGATCGCTATTTAGAGAATGACTGGAATCATTACTGGTAGGAGGATTAGCACCGTTACTATTGCCATTACCATTACTATAGGAGCTATTTCCATTCTCCTGTACCGAAGGTGGAGAAGTTTTGACATCTCTAGAAATATCTTTATTAATGCCTTTCTTGCCAGCTACTTCTAGCGTGACAACTACCTTGCGGCTACAAAGTTTACTAAAAGCAGTTTCAATTTCTCCTTGTTTTCTTCTAGCAGTACTAATTAAGTTTTCATTCGTCACCCCAATCAATGCCGCCATCCCATCAAACGTTAACAACTGACAATGCTGTTTCAGAAAAACTTGAGTGGAATACATAGCAATATTTTCTACCACTTCCTGCCAAGTTTCCAACATCTCGTCAATCTCCGGTTCTTCGGTAATTAGCTCTGGTGTAACCGTTGTAACTTGGGGGTTAGCTTCCGGTTGAGGTGATTGGGGATTTGATTGGGCAGGAATGGCTACGGACGCACTCTCTAGAGGTTCTGAGATGGAGCTATGCCCGTTAGTAGAACTGTTAGTAGAGCCGTTAGAAGGATTATGATAGTTAGTTGCTTGACCAGTAGCTGGTTGGAGAGTCTGGGGAGCAGTCGTAATCAGAGGCATTACTCCGCTTTGATCAGGTAGGAGCAGCCCTAATAATGTGACTTCTAGCCACAGGCGGGGTTGGGTTGTGTGTTTGATCTGGGTTTCGCTATCCCGTAGGTATTTACTGCCAGCAAGGATTTTAGCAGATGTCCAACGTTGTG
>JANMHD010000182.1:0-4569 GCA_031374985.1 Coleofasciculaceae cyanobacterium OTE_70_metabat_329
AGCCCGGTAGATCTGGGTCAGGGGAAATTTGCACCTCAACTTTATGAATAGGAATGGTATGGCAGAGGGGAATTAAAGAAGAAGTCTGTTTGGCTGCCATAATTCCGGCTATTCTGGCTGTAGCTAAAACATCACCCTTGGGCGTATTTCCGCTAGCGATCGCCCCAAAAGTTGCCTCTGACATCCGTACTTGAGCAGCAGCAACAGCTTGGCGGGTAGTAGCTTGCTTTGGAGAAACATCCACCATCTGGGCTTGCCCTTGAGAATCTAAATGGGTGAGTTGGGGATAATTTTGAGTCATGAAAATTTTTGTTTTACCCATAAAAAAGGGCTGACTATGCCAGCCCCATCCTTGGGATAATTAGATTTAAGTATAAACGGGCTAGGAGGGATTCGAACCCCCGACACCGTAGTCCGTAGCCACGTGCTCTAGTCCACTGAGCTACAAGCCCCCGTTTCTTTCGTTATCGAAGTATAACATAACATAAGAAATATTGATCCTCAATAATTTTTTAAGCTTTTAGCGGAAATACTCACACTGCTGTAAAAATGGTTAAAGAAGCACTAAGGCTATTATTTAATTTATGCTAGATTCCCTAAAAAATATTAAACCATCGCTCCCCTTAACAGAATCACCTAAATCAATTTCTAAATTATTTGTATTACCACCTAATTATCAGGGAACTTTCACGATCGCCGAAGACCTGAAAGCTCAAATCAGGAACCAACACTACGCCATTACCAAGGAAAATTCCTTTCAACTCACGAAAATTGGACAAACAGCTTTATCTAATCTGCAAAAATGTTGGGATTCCTTGGAATACGACCCCTTCTATGGAGAAAAAGACCCAACCAGCTATCGATTGCGACGTTATACAGAATTTGACTTTAACCCCCGCACTGGGGAACTCAATCCCCGTCCCCACGTACCCTATCTGCAAAGTCCAGAGATGAATCATTACGCCGGGGGTAAGGCTCGCCATTTTGGAGATTTATCTGCGGATACCTATAAAAATCCGCTATTTCAAGACTTGGTGAACTATAACTTTAGCTTATTTCCAGTAAATCCAGAGTTTCTTGATCTCGTAACCCAACTTGACCAATCTTGGATCTGCCAAGTACATATCATGCGAATTGTCGTCGGGGCAGGAAAAACTACTTCGATTACTCCCGAAGGAATTCATTCTGATGGTTATCCCTTTGCTGGTTTGCATCTAATTAATAAAGTTAATGTCCGGGGTGGAGAAACTACAATCTATAGTTATGACGAAATTCCCCTAGCTAAGACTACTTTCACTCAACCGCTAGATTCTTTATGGCTAGAAGATAGATACTTGAAGCACAGCGTGACAGATATTACTAGTGGGGATGGGGATGCTGGTTTTCGGGATATTTTAGCCATATCCTTCTCTTTACCTGATTCAATCTACGCAAAACGTATCTAAACGCATCTAGCACACGAAAGTATGGCGGCAATTTTAACCCTACTGACTGATTTTGGTTTACAGGATGCCTACGTGGGTATGATGAAGGGTGCGATCGCCCGGATTAACCCCGACTCCCTAGTGATTGATCTTAGTCACCACATCCCCCCCCAGAATATCCGGGCGGCTAGTTTTTGTCTAGCCACTGCTTTTCCCTACTTTCCTAAGGATACGGTGCATCTAGTTGTTGTAGATCCGGGAGTAGGGGGAACCCGGAAATCCGTGGCAATTAAATTTGCCCAAGGTTATGTAGTTGCCCCTGATAATGGCTTGTGTAGTCATTTGATGCAGCAGTATCCCGTATTAGCGGCGGTAAGTTTAACTAATTTTAAGTATTGGCTCACTCCGTCTCCCAGCAAGACTTTTCATGGACGAGATATCTTTGCGCCTGTAGCTGCCCATCTTGCTAGGGGGGTGGCAATCCAAGACCTAGGGGAAGCGATCGCCCCCCCATCTCTCTTCACCCTGCCAGCCCTAGATATTGTCCCCACCCCTACAGGATTGTTGGGGAAAATTCAGTACATCGATCATTTTGGAAATTTAGTCACGAATATTCCTAGCGATCGAGTAGCCGGAAAGGTTTGGTATCTAAAAATAGCGGGGAAAAGAATTAGTTACCGTCACACCTACAGTGGGGTTCCCGTGGGGCAGTCGATCGCCCTAATTGGCAGCCATAACTATATTGAAATTGCCACTAACCAAGGCAGTGCCGCCCAAGAATTAGGCTGTACGTGGGGCGACAGCGTAGAAGTTACTCTTGTTTAAAAAGATTTTTGTAGGAATGCAAGCCCTTGCGCTCCTAATCTTTTAGTGAAATGAGATTATTTGACAAAGAAAGTTAAGACTGTTTCATCTACTCCCTTGAGCTTCAGGGGGCTACCTTTGGTGACTTGTGCCTCTTCGAGATAGTCAGCCACCGCCGCAGACACCAGAATAGAATCAGGTTGGGCAGCTTGCTGGAGCCGGGCAGAAATATTCACACTGGGGCCGATCGCTGTATAGTCCGATCGCTGCTCTCCCCCAAACATCCCGACTACCGCCGTACCCTGATGGATACCACACCGGAACTGGACTGGGGGCGGGCCATTATCCCCGACAATCCCTAATTCCTGCCAACGTTTGTTCAGCACCGCCAACGAACCCTGCATTTCCTTAGCAGCAGCGATCGCTCTCCGTACCTGCTCATTGGGGCTGAGTTCTTCAGGGGCGCCAAACAATGCCAAGATAGCATCTCCCATGAATTTATCTACTGTCCCGCCATTAGTAAATACAGCTTTAGTCATCGCCTCTAGGTACTCATTGAGGAGTTCTGCCACCCGGCGCGATCGCAAGGTATTTGCCAGTTGAGTAAACCCGACAATATCGCTAAATAGAATCGTAATCAATCTAGGCTCTGGGCGCAGATCTAAGCTCATTTCCCCCGTAGCCGCCTTCTCCACCATCCCCGGCGGTAAAAAACGACTCAACACGGACTGGGTAAGGTACTGGTTTAGGTCTACTACCTTTTGCTCATTGGCCTTAAGGGCCAAAAGATTGCGGACTTCTGCCAATAGCTCTCGATCGTTAAAAGGCTTAGAAAGATAGGCATCAGCCCCAGTTTCTGTCCCCTCCAAACGGCTTACTTCATCTGCCTTAGCGGTTAAAAGAATAATGGGAATCCCTTGGAGTCTAGGTTGTTGCCGGACTAATTGCACCAATTCCAGACCCGAAACCTCTGGCATCATTAGGTCAGTGACAATTAACTGGGGTTGATACTCCTCAGCCACCTGGAACCCCTCTCGACCATTCCGAGCTACCAATACCTGATAGCCATGCTCCCGGAGAATCCCCGATACATAGCCCCGCAAGTCTGGATTATCGTCCACCACTAGTACCCTTGCTTTTGGTGGAGGGGGCAGTAGCGAACCAGTGGTGCTAGTAACTAAATTATTGGGAGCCAGGATTTCTGGGGTGATTAAGGGTTCCTTATCTTCAAGTAAAAACTGAAATTCAGCATCTTCCGTATCATTTTGGAGTTCGGTTTCTAAATCTGCTAGTTCAACGGCAGCTCTAGAAGCTTGAATTTCTGTGGGAATCTCTAGGACTTGATCTAAGGGTAAATGCCCCGTCCCAGTGTGGAGCCACACTACAAAGGTAGTCCCCTGTTGATATTCTGATTCTACGGAAATCTGTCCCCCGTGCATTTCTACTAGTTCTTTAACTAGGGATAAACCCAAGCCACTGCCCTCGTAGGAACGATTAACTGAACCTTCAGCTTGGCGGAACCGTTCAAATAGATGGGGAATTTGTTCAGGGCGGATCCCAATCCCCGTATCGCTGACTTGGAGACGGACATGGTTACCCGCAGGTTCTAGTCTAACGGTGATCTGCCCATCGTTACCAGTGAATTTCATAGCATTGGAGAGAAGATTGTAGAGAACTTTATCAAACTTCTCCGCATCTAGATATACGGCAGGGCAGGGAACTAGCTCGGTAATAATAGTTAAGCCCTTCTTCTCGCAGTAGGGGCGAAAAGCTTCCACAATTTGCTGGACAAATTCCACTAGGTTGCAAGGACGGAAACTAGCCTGCATTCTCCCGGCATCCAGCCGTTGGAGGTCTAGGAGTTGATTGACAAGACGTAGGAGGCGACGGGAATTGCGGAGGGCGATCACAGCTTGGTCTTGGGGTAAGCCATAGCTTTGATTGGCGGCCGATTCTAAAGGGCCAATCATCAAGGTAAGGGGAGTCCGAAATTCGTGGGAAATATTTTGGAAAAATTCAGTTTTTTGCCGATCGAGTTCCATCAGTCTTTCTGCCTGCTGCCGAGTTTTTTGGTAGAGACGGGACTGCTGAACGGCGATTGAGGCTTGGGAAGCTACAGCTTGAGCAAGGTTAACTTCTGTTTCCTGCCAGATCCGGGGCTGGTGCAACTGCCGGAGGGTAATACTGCCAATAACTTTACCATCTGCCAGCAAAGGGACGATTAGCAAAGCCCTAGCCGGAGTTCGTAGGGGTAGATCAAACCCATTTAACTGGGGCTTAACTTCTAGATCATCGATCGCCACCGGTTGAGTTGTGATCAGTAGCTGTTGGAGGACAGGAT
>JANMHD010000216.1:0-7739 GCA_031374985.1 Coleofasciculaceae cyanobacterium OTE_70_metabat_329
CTAGGATATTCCTTAAAAGCTGTCCCTCAGCCCCTGCCCGAAAGAGCCACAGGAAGGCAGGAACAAGTCGCAGTCCAAGCTCAACAGCAGATGGTTGAAGCGGATAATCCCTTGGCTAGTCAGGCAGGATTGGCAGTGTTGCGGCAAGGGGGAAATGCTATTGATGCGGCGATCGCAGTCCAGGGAGTATTAAATCTGGTGGAACCCCAATCTTCAGGGATTGGCGGTGGGGGATTTTTAGTTTATTACGATGCGGCTAAAAAAAGAGTGATTACCTACGATGGGCGAGAAACTGCCCCGGCGGCGGCCCGTCCCGATCGCTTTCTAGATTCTACTGGGAAACCCCTAGCTTTTTATGATGCAGTAATTGGCGGTAAATCCGTAGGCACACCGGGATTATTGAAAATGTTAGCTATGGCGCACCAAGAGCAGGGAAAACTGCCGTGGCGGGAACTGTGGCAACCAGCGATCGCTTTGGCAAACCAAGGATTTCCTATTTCTCCCCGGCTTTATAGCCTGTTGGAAACAGATAAATTTCTCAAGCAAAATCCTGCTGCTCAGAGCTATTTCTATCAACCTACTGGAGAGCCAAAAACCGTAGGAACAATTTTGAGGAATCCCGACTTAGCTCAGGTATTGCAAACGGTGGCAGAGCAGGGTGTGGCTAGTTTTTACCAAGGTTCCCTAGGGGCAGAATTAGTCCAGACGGTAAGAGCCGCAGGGGGTGACTTGACCCTAGAAGATTTAGCAAACTACCAAGCAAAGTCTCGACCTCCGGTATGTGGAAATTATCGTAACTATCAAGTTTGTGGGATGGGTTCCCCTAGTTCTGGGGGTTTGACTATTCTGCAAATGTTAGGTATCTTGAGCAATTTTGATCTCAAGGGACTAAAACCAGATTCTCCGGCGGCAGTTCATTTGTTTAGTGAGGCGGGGAGATTGGCTTTTAGCGATCGCTCCATTTACATGGCGGATAGTGATTTTGTCTCTGTTCCTACGGCAGCCTTGCTCAATCCAGATTATTTAAGGGAGCGATCGCAGTTAATCAACCTCCAGCGTTCTCTGGGGACAGCTACCCCCGGTCAATTGCCTAATCTCCAATCTTCTACCTTAGAACCAGTATCCTCCATAGCTTGTTTTCCTAATTCTGGTTGTGTAGAAGTCCCCCCATCAACCTTAACTTGGGGAATTAGTCCGGCAGGAGAATTTCCTTCTACTACCCATATTTCCATTGTCGATCGCTTTGGTAATGCCGTATCCATGACCACTAGTATTGAGGATGCCTTCGGTTCCCGCCTGATGGTGCGGGGCTTTTTGCTGAATAACCAACTCACAGATTTTTCTTTTGCCCCAGAAGTGGAAGGTAAACCCGTAGCAAACCGTATCCAACCAGGTAAGCGCCCCCGGAGTTCCATGAGTCCAACTTTGGTATTTGCCAACTCTGATAACCCGTTATCTACTCAACCCCAGTTAAAGATGGTCATCGGCTCTCCCGGTGGTAGTAATATCATCAACTATGTAGCTAAGGTTTTAGTCGCCACCCTAGATTGGAATTTAGATATTCAAGAGGCAATTTCTCTACCAAATTTTGGTTCTCGCAACGGAGCTACAGAACTAGAGGCTGGCACAATTATTGCTGACCTAAAACCTGCTCTAGAAGCTATAGGACATCGAATCCAAGTGATGGATCTCAATAGTGGCTTACATGGGATCCTGGTAAATTCAGCAGGTTTAACTGGAGGTGTGGATCCCCGAAGAGAGGGGAAAGCGATCGGAGATTAGAATTAACCCCCAATCCCTAATCTTCCTGCCAAGCCGGGAGTGAGAGGAATCATAGTAGCAATCATTAAAAATAGGGCGAGTAGACCCAAGGCAGCACGGGCATCGTTGGGTTCGGTAATTTCATTCAGGCTAGGTCTTTCCAGACCCCGTTGGAGGAAAAGGATAATTACTAGCCAGTAGAGAATTACAGGATTGGCAGGATTAATGAAGGAAACAATTCCCAAAAGGATTAGGGTAGCGATCGTCGTTCTTTGGGCTGTCTTGCGGCCGTAGATGGCCTGGACAATTCTGCCCCCATCTAGCTGACCAGCAGGCATGAGGTTTAGGGCAGTCAAAACTAAGCCTAACCAACCGACAATTACTAGGGGATGTACATCCACAATTTTTTCTTGAAGGGATGCCCCTAAAACTACCTTAGCTAGAGTTCCTACTAGAATTGAACCTTGGAAAAATTCCGTAGGCATTTGGAAAGCACTGCCAGAGTGGGATAGCAATAATCCTGTAATTAATAAAACTATAGAAGTAATTCCCCCGGCAGCGGGCCCTGCGATCGCCACATCAAACAGTACACTCCGGCTGGGTAATAAAGACTGAAACCGATTAATTGCTCCAAAGGTGGCAATCTGAAAACTAGGGATAAAAAAGGGTAAGCTAAATTTCACACCCCGCTGATTTGCCATTACTTGATGGGCAATTTCATGGGCAGCCAAAATAATCCAAATCCCTATACTTACGGGCAAAATTTCCGTCCAACGGTTTGTCTGACTGAAGAAATCAAATCCAAAGAATAGCCCCACAGTTTCCCCGGTGGTTGCTAGAGTTGCCAGAAATAAAGACCCCGCCAATAGTTTTTGTCCTGTGGTGAGGGGCTGAGGATCAGCACTAGCAGGCAAGACAATTACTACAGGTTTAGCCTCTGGATTTTCTACTAAAAATAAGCGATATTTATCCGGCAATCTAGACTGCAAACTATCTGATAATTTTTGATGTACGGTACTCGGCTCACTTCGCAAATTCCCTTGAAAAATCACCCCTTGATCGTAGGGAATAGTTTTAGTTGCAAAAAAAGTGTCAACCCCAAAAATTCCCTGAATTGCCTTGAGGTCTTCCTCTGGAATAGCTAGGGTTTCTAACTCATCTGCTACATCAGTTGCTGCATTAAATTCTGTTGGATTTAAGCTTTCTTGTTGGGCTTGAATTAATTTAGCTGCCCGTTCTCGGAGAATAGCATCCTGACCCGCTGCCCGTAGCTCTCTCCCTAACCAGATATAAAACCCGGTGGAAACTACTAACAAAGCTAAAATTCCTACTAAGTTTAGATAGATTCCAATCCCAATCAAGCCGAAAAATAATAACCAAGGCACAATCAAAGCTACGGATTGTAGCCAAGCAAGGATACCTAACTTGCCGTAGGCTCTAGCTCGATTGAAACCCCAGCCAAGAACTGCTAGGGCGATCGCCACAATGAAAATAATAGTAGTAGTTTCTGTAGTAGTAAACATAAGGTTTTAGCTGAAGAAAATAGGAGTTTAATGATAGAAATACAAGGCCTTGCGCCCTACAGGATATATGTCATAGATAATTACTGCGGCAAACTATTTAAGGCATTTCTTAAATTTCCCTGATGTTTAGCCAATAATTCTAAGCCAATTTCTGGAGTAGTCTTTCCCCAATACATCAACAGGGCTAACTTGACTCGGCGATCGCTCTGCTCTAAAAGATGACTAGCGCTTTCCCGGTTCAGGTCTGTCAGGTCTTGGATAATGCGGACAGCCCGATCACGGAGTTTTGTATTAGTGACCGCCACCTCTACCATCCGGTTGCCGTAAACCTTACCAAGGCGCACCATGACTCCAGTAGAAATAATATTCAAAGCCATTTTAGTCACAGTTCCGGCTTTAAGCCTAGTAGAACCGGCGAGAATTTCGGGGCCTACAATCAGGCGAATATCAAAATCCACCCCGCTGCTTACTTGATCCTTGGGGACGCAAGCAATTAGGGCTGTAGTTGCACCCCGTTGATTAGCCGCTTCTAAGGCCCCGTGGACAAAGGGAGTTGTTCCTCCGGCTGTGATTCCCACCACCACATCTAGGTCATGGATCTGCCGATGAGCGATCGCTTCTGCTCCATCTTCTGCCCGATCTTCCAAATCTTCTGAACTCCTAACCAAAGCTCCGGCTCCACCAGCAATAATCCCCTGGACTAATTCCGGTGGAGTACAAAAAGTTGGTGGACATTCTGCTGCATCCAAAACTCCTAAGCGGCCACTAGTCCCCGCCCCAATATAAAATAGCCGCCCTCCTTGGCTCAAGGCTTGGGCAGTACGATCGATCAGTGCCGCTAATTCTTCTTTCACCCCAGCAATGGCACTCAGGGTATGAGCATCCTCTTGATTAAATAGGGTAACTAACTCTAGGGAACTGAGTTGGTCTAGATTTTGGCTCTGGGGATTGGCTTGTTCAGTTAGTAAATGTCCCCGGGATTCTGGATTGCTCACAATAGTCCTTCCAACTGACGGCGGATGCGATCGAGGTCAGAAACTTCAGGATTAGGACGTTCTGGCTCCCAGTCGGTAGATTCCAGATTCATTTCTGGAGGTAATACTAATACCCCTTCTTCCATAATTTCATAGTCGAAACCCTGACTAGTGCAAAATTCAATCACCTCATCCTCTGGCATTTCTTCTACCACTGGCACAGGAAAGTCCTGCGCTTCTAGCATTAGAGCGTAGCGAGTGGCATCATCTTCGGATTTGAACATCAGAATTTTATCTCGATCGCCCACCCGCATGGAATGAATCCCTGCATTTTCAGTTCTGGGGTTAAACAATAGTACATAGACTCGCATTGGTGCTAGCATAGGCAGCTTTCTATCCTAGGTAATTAACGTTTGATTAAAAGAATACTTAACATTAAATGCCATTTTAACAGTTATTCACCTATCAGGGGCTAGTAGCTAATATTCCGCTGCCCAATTAGCCAATAAGTCATCATCTCTCCCCGCCCCTTGACCGGAATGTAACCCAGTTTACCGTGGGATTCCATCCATTTCAGTCCCATGATGCAAGCAAATGTAGGATATTTTTTTTGCCTTTGTGTTGCTTGTTATACTGTTATGCTCATATACTCATGTTAAGGCGCATATTTAAGATCACTCTGCAATTTCAATTTTATCTCTCCTAACAATGGCTTTCCTAAATCCAACAATATGACTCATTTTCCTATAGTTGAGTACGATCAAGTAACTGATACAAAAGTCAAAGCCATCTACGATCAAATTTCGTCAGAGTTGGGATTTGGAATTATTCCTAATATTTTCAAATCAATGGCAATCAATCCCGACATTCTCGAAGCAAATTGGAAAAAATTTCGTTCGACAATGCTTCAAGGTGATGTACCGCGTACTCTCAAAGAAATGATAGGAGTTGTCATTTCTCAGGCTAATAATAGTCTCTATGTTCTCAACGTTCACTTACACGGACTGTCTGCATTAGGTATAAGTGAAGAGATTCTATCAACTTTAGTCTCCAATTTTGATGCCTGTCCTTTGCCAGAGCGAGAAAAAGCCGTAATTCAATTTGGCTTATTAGCAGGCACAAATCCCCTTGCGCTAAATGAATCCCACTATCAAAAATTACAATCCTTTGGATTGGATGAGTCCGAGATTTTCGAGATTGTTGCTACCGCAGATTTGTTCTCTAGCGTTAATCGCTATACTGATGCGATTAACCTTGAATTTGATAATTTTTAGGCTTCCATAAATTAAAGTTTTGCAGTTTGCCGTATCTTAGTAAACTGATTGCAAGCTGCAATACCTCTATCAAGGAGAAAGTCTTGAGTCATGGATTCTGTTTCTAACATCTCTAACGGGAAAGGACTTGAACGCCTAGATCGAGAAGAACTTTTATTAACGGCTCGCCGTCTCCTCGCAGAAGCTCAAGCTCTATCTGTGAGAATTTCTGCTGTCAATGAAATTGCCACAGCCATCAATCGGTCTCTCAATCTCGACGAAATATTGCGCGTTATTGGCAAACAAGCAAAGTGGCTCCTAGAGTTCGAGCATCTGAGCGTATATTTACTGAAAAATGACTCTGGAAGATTTGTTAAACTAGTTGGCACTCCAGTTGATTTTGACGAATTGAGCATTGCCAACGATAGTAGTTTCCGCAAAGCCTTAACAACTGGTCAGTCGCAACTTATTAAAGAAGCCACACCTAACGATTTTTTGAGTCAATATACTTCCCAAATTATCTTAGCCCTTGAGAATTCTCAACAAATTCTTGGTGTAATTCTTTTTGGCTCCACAAAACCAAAAGCCTATAATCAAGAGGATTTGCGAATTGCTTATTTATTAGGATTACAGCTTTCTTCAGCTATTCGCAATGCCAACTCTTTTGAAAATCTAAATTTACTTAATGCAGAAATAGAGAAAGAAAAAGAAAAATCTGATCGATTGCTATTAAATATTTTACCTTCTCATATAGCTGAAGAAATTAAAGATACAGGTAAAGTCAAGCCTATGTATCATCAATCTGCAACTATTTTATTTACTGACTTTGAGGGTTTTTCGTCAATCTCGAAGTTAATGAGTCCTGAAGAATTGGTGAATGAACTTGATTATTGTTTTTGTGAATTCGATCGAATTATCGAAAGATACGGTTTAGAAAAGCTAAAAACAATTGGAGATAGTTATATGTGTGGCGGCGGTATTCCTTTATCTAATCCTACTCATGCTCTTGATTCGGTGATGGCAGCTCTAGAAATTCAGCAATTTATGCAGGTACGCAGACAGCAAAGATCCCAGCAACACCTACCGTATTGGAATACAAGGATCGGCATTCATTCTGGCTCCTTGTTGAGCGGTGTGATTGGCAAGAAAAAATTTGTTTATGACGTTTGGGGTGACACGGTAAATTTAGCCTCGCGCATGGAATCATCGGGAGTTGCAGGACGGATTAATATTTCTAAAGATACTTTTGAGTTAATTAAAGATTATTTTGAAGTAGAGTATCGAGGAAAAATTTTGGCAAAAAACATCGGACAAGTTGATATGTATCTAATTAAAGGCTTAAAAGAATAAAATAAGCAAGCCTTAGGGCAAAAATTGCTAGATTCTTACTCTGAAATATAAGATGTTAATTTTAGACAAAAGTCACTACAATCATGGCACGGAAATGAAATTTCTAAAAAGGGATTTTAATCCTATTCATACCTCTACATTGATGTTGATGATTTAGGATCATAACTTGCTGCATAGTCAAAATTATTGAAAAATAGCCATAAAATAGCTATGATCTTTGCACCTCATTCCCTTCTTTCTAACAACCAATAGGTCATCATCTCTCCCCGCCCTTTAACTTCTACGGTTCCCCTTGGTTCTAGAAGATATTTATCCTTTAGTTTGTCATAAGTTGCAGTGGTGACTTGAATATATCCCGGTTTGCCGTGGGATTCCATTCGGGAAGCCACATTTACCGCATCGCCCCAGAGATCGTAGATGAATTTCTTAATGCCAATTACGCCAGCAATTACCGCTCCAGTATTGATTCCAATCCGAATTTGTAGAGCTTCTCCGAAAACATTTTCCATGTCTTGCATATAATCTTGCATATCCAACGCCATGTTGGCGATCGCCTCGGCATGGTCTGGGCGAGACACGGGCAAACCACCTACTACCATGTAGGCATCCCCAATAGTTTTAATTTTTTCTAGCCCATACTTTTCTGTGAGGTGATCGAAGGCAGAGAAAATTTGGTTCAATCCTGCTACCAATTGCAGCGGATCCATCCGTGCCGAGAGGCTGGTAAAACCCACAATATCGGCAAATAAAATCGTGGCTTCTTCAAAATGTTCGGCGGAGGATTCGTTGGTTCGCATCAGGCGATCGGCAATTTCTTCAGGCAAGATGTTCAACAGTAATTGTTCTGACCTTTCCTTTTCTTTCCGTAATTCCGCAGT
>JANMHD010000246.1:0-2763 GCA_031374985.1 Coleofasciculaceae cyanobacterium OTE_70_metabat_329
TTTACCTTGCTCTACTCAACTTTCTATCTTCATTTAGAATTGCTATACATTAAAAAAATTATGGTTTAGATTTATGCAATTTTCTAAATTAGCGATCGCTACCCTCGGCAGTAGTTTTATTACCCTTAACTGGAGTATTACCCCAGAGATATTCAAGCCTAGTTTTATCTCTAGTAATCTGGATGGAGCGGCTTGGGCAGGGACTTGTGTAGCTGGAGTAGATTGCCCTCCGCCCCCAGTGCAGTTTGTGCCAGGGCAGACTATCCGGGTAGAAATATCTAATCTTACCGATACTTTAGTTTATGTAGAAAAAGTCCAAGGAGAGCCACCTCTAGATGTGATTCCGGGTCAACTATTGATATTTACTACTGGTGGCAATTCTATTAATAATCTTTCTTTGCTTCTCTGGGATAATCGGGGTTCTATTCTTACTCTCCGCCCTGTAAAAGTAAATAACACGACCCTAAAAGTGGAAGTCAGAGCAGGAGTACAGGCACCGGGCGATCGATCGGTCTATCTGCGAGATGATGGCAGGATATTAATTTTGTGAAATAGATTCTATAAGAACCAAATACTTTTCTGGGTTTGAAGTGATGCTATAGGGGCTTTACGCTACCTCTTACTAGCTATCAGAGTAATGAGATAGTCTAACCAACATTCATATTATTTTCGGGTTCTTCAAAAGTTGACTGAGTAAAAGAATTACCATAAGCCTCTTCCCCGTGCTCATTTATATCTATACCTTGCAACTCTATGGTGTCGCTGACCCGTAGCCCTACTGTAGCTTCTAATATTTTGAGAATAATAAAAGTACCAACCCCAGCGAAGATATAAGTGATGGCAATACTCGCCAGTTGTTTGAGTACTTGTCCGGGTTCATTACCTTGAAATAACATCCCTGTCTCACCAAATAGGAGACCATTACCACCAGCAGGATTAACTAGCTTAGTGGCAAATATGCCAGTTAAGATTGCGCCGATAGTTCCTCCGACTCCATGGACGGGAAAGGTATCAAGGGCATCATCAACTCCCATTTTATTTTTGATTCTGATGGCAAAGAAACAGCAAAAGGCGGTAATAAAACCAATTAACATTGCTCCCAAAGGAGTTACAAAGCCAGCGGCTGGGGTGACACCAACTAATCCCGCTACTAGACCCGTGGCAATACCTACAGCAGTCGGTTTACCAATCATTGCCCATTCTAGAATTATCCACATTAGAGCTGCTGCTGCTGCTGCTGTATTGGTGGCAACAAAGGCAACGGTTGCTAAGGAACCAGAAGATAAAGCACTGCCAGCATTAAACCCAAACCAGCCAAACCAAAGGAGACCTGCTCCAAGCAGAATAAAAGGTACATTATGGGGTGCAGTATGCCCAGCACCACGTCTTTTCCCTAGAACGATCGCTGCTACAAGAGCAGAAACCCCGGAGCTAATATGAACGACTGTCCCGCCAGCAAAATCTAAAGCTCCAAACCCTCCGTACAGACCCATAAATCCGCCCTTTGCCCAGACCATATGAGCTAGAGGGGGATAGATCAGACTAGACCAAAGTAGAATGAACAGGAAATAAGAGCGGAAACTCATTCTTTCAGCGATCGCTCCCGACATTAAAGCTGGGGTAATGATGGCAAACATAGCCTGATAGATCATGAATGCTTGATGAGGAATCGTTCCTGCATAGGAAACTACTTCCTCAGGAGCAAATCCCTTCAGATAATCTGTAGTTTCTAGACCAACTCCATTCAGGAATGCCCACTGCAAACTACCAATAAAGGAATTTCCCGGTGCAAATGCCAAACTATATCCCCATAGCACCCAAGATACGCCTACTACTGCCATGAGGACAAAGCTCATCATCAAGGTATTAAGAACATTCCGTTCTTTGACAAAGCCACCATAGAAGAATGCCAAGCCCGGTGTCATTAATAAGACTAAGGCTGCACTAAGTAACATAAATGCCGTATCACCAGAGGTTTGAGCCGCTGCTGCTGCTGTGGTTGCGGCGGCGATCGGGTCTGGTGTGGCAGTAGGGGTAGGAGTCTGCGCTAAAGCAGACTGAGCAAAAGGCAGGATAGTTAATCCCAAGGTCATAAACCCCGCCATACTTACTTTTTTTAACATGTTTTTTGCTTCTCAAGAATCTTAGTATCTAATTACAAGTCAGACTAGATTGCAACAAATTTTTACTCCGAATTATGTATAGCAGACTACTTAATTTACATGTCTAGTTGAAGAGATATTGGAAGTTACAGTTCTTGGGCTATTTTGAAGCGATTATGAAAAACGATGCAATAATTATTAACTTATTAATCTCGATTCTAAACGGCTTACTTAATATTGCCCCATAGCTTTTCAGTTGATATAGCGATCCTAAAAATCCCTCAGAATTGCTATATAAGTAAATCTAATGTTAATTTTGCTTTACAAAACTCAATAAAAGGTTTATTGTGTATTCAGGTGAGGAAAACAACACCTTGCCACAAACAAACCAAGCAATCATAAACAAATGACAACAACAATCCAACAACGCGAACAAAGTAGCGTATGGGAAAGATTCTGTAACTGGGTAACCAGCACCGACAACCGCCTGTACGTAGGCTGGTTCGGAGTAATCATGATCCCAACCCTACTAACAGCAACAACCTGCTTCATCATCGCCTTCATCGCCGCTCCCCCCGTGGACATCGACGGTATCCGCGAACCAGTAGCCGGCTCCTTAATGTTTGGAAACAACATCATCACCGGAGCAGTAGTACCTTCC
>JANMHD010000253.1:0-6380 GCA_031374985.1 Coleofasciculaceae cyanobacterium OTE_70_metabat_329
CCCAGATTTTCCGCAAGTTCTAGAGCATCACTCACGGAATGATCAGAACTATAGGGGGAAGGCATGAGGACACCTAAGACATTTTCTGCACCCAGGGCGGAGGTAGCGATCGCAGCCACCAAGGCCGAATCTACTCCACCACTTAAGCCCAAAACTACCTGCTGAAAACCACACTTGTGGGCATAGTCTTTAACTCCCAAAACTAAAGCGTTCCAGATTTCCTCTGGTATTGACATTACCAACGGTGTGAGGCCATTTCCAGAGGTGGTCACTGAGGTTTCTCGAAGTGAGGTTCCTGAGGTTTCTCGAAGTGCAGTTAAATTTTGGGATTGGGGATCAAATTCGAGGATAGCTACCTCTGTACTAAAAGTGGCCGCTCGGTAAATCACAGCCCCGGTGCGATCGCAGGCAAAACTTCCCCCATCAAAGATCAAATCATCATTGCCCCCCACCTGATTGACATAGATAATTACCTGTTGGTGACGTTTGGCACTATGACTGAGCATGGCCTCCCGAATTTTTTGTTTCCCCACACAGTAAGGCGAGGCCGAAAGATTAATTACTAAATCTACTTCCATCATGCCTAACTCAGCGATCGGGTTAACCGCATAACTCCGCCGCCCCCAAAACTCCTCATCATTCCACAAGTCTTCACAGATCGTTACCCCGATTTCAATTGCTCGGTCTTTCTCTGTACCTCCTACGGAATCCCAAGGAATCTGCAATACTCCCGTAGCCTCACCGGGAGCAAAGTAGCGATCTTCATCAAATACATCGTAGGTAGGCAATAATCTCTTATAAAAAAACTCCTGAATCTTACCCCCAGATAAACAGGCAACACTATTAAAAAGGGGTTTCCCGCCATTGGCGATCGTATCAGGATTGGGCTGGACAGTTCCCACTAGTACTCGCATTTGGGGAGGTAGTGCGGTAGCTAATTTTGCCAATTGGGTGGCCATAGCTTGAATAAAGCTAGGATTCAGTAACAAATCCCTAGGAGGATAGCCACAGAGGGAAAGTTCAGGAGTTAATAGCAACTCAACTCCTTGGTCAGCCACTTGATGAGCTACTTGTAAAATTTTCTGGCTATTACCTACCAAGTCACCAATAGTTGGGTTAAGTTGAGCGATCGCAATTTTCATATAGTAGTTACATAACGTGAGTTCTGGTTAAACTGAAATTTTCACCCCCGACTTGTCCCCACTTACAGTAGGTGTCATTCTACTTAGGATGTTCTTGGGGGTTGCGCTAGGGCATCCGTGACAGGTCTTATCTCCTTATCGTTGCCTCGATCTAACCTGCCGATCAAAAGATAAGTATTCATATCGCCCTTGCCTTTAATATGGATAATTCCTCGGTCTGCAAACAGATACTTATTTTGTAAAATATCATAGGTTGATTTTGTTACTTGAATTGCGCCGGGAATGCCGTGGGATTCCATCCGGGCTGCTGTATTAACGGCATCACCCCAGAGGTCGTAAATAAATTTTTTAGTCCCAATAACTCCAGCGATCGCAGGGCCGGTATTGATCCCGATGCGAATGTTAATTTCAGCATTATGTTTAGCATTAAATTTTACTAATTCATCCTGCATATCTAAAGCCATTTCTGCAATACTTTCAGCATGGTTGGAGCTGGGATTGGGCAAACCTCCAACCACCATATAAGCATCACCAATTGTCTTAATTTTTTCCAAATTGTACTTTTCTGTCAGACTATCGAAGGCAGAAAAAATTTCATTGAGAAAAGTCAGTAATTCTTCAGGGGATATTTGAGAAGAAAGGACGGTAAAGCCAACGATATCTGCAAACAAAATGGTAACTTCTGCAAACCCATCAGCAATACTATTTTGACCATCTTTTAACTTAACAGCAATGGATTCGGGTAAAATATTAAGCAAGAGGCGATCGCTCTTTTCTTGTTCTTTGACTAATTCTATATTTGTCTCTTGCAATTGCGCCGTGCGTTCCCTAACCCGCTGTTCTAATTGTTTAGCATCTTGACGCAACCTGCCAATAGATAAACTCAATCCTGAGATACCTAATACTGAAAGTCCAGCTAACAGGAAAAATAAGTTTTTTAGGCCGCCATGAGTCTTTTGAGTGATGGTATCAAGGGGTTGAGTAATTTCTAATATCCCCCGCACATCTCCGACTTTCCAATCTTTTTTAGGACTGTAGGAATGGGTATTATGACAATTAACACAGCTTGCAGTCAAAATGTCTGCCTCTGCATACCGAAATGCTGCCTTGCCTCGAAATTCCTCAGTGCGGAAAAATTTCTGTGTTGGATTTTGGGTCAAATAGGTGAGGGCTTCTCGTTCAAAATCATCTTTAGCTCCCCCTTCTTTTTCCCGCCAAGGAAAGGGGTAGTTACTGTACAGACGAACTGACACTTCAGGATTTTTCTTGGTAATATTTTGACCGAGTTCTATCATAAAGGTTGCTGGTACAGGAACTGTTATTTTTGTGGGATTCTCATCGTGGGTAAAGTTAATGGTTTTAGCGTTGTTGAGGGGATTGATAACATCGGAACTGTAAAAGGTGCGAGCTTCTATAATACTTTGGGCATAAAGGGTGGCATTCTGGAGTGCTTGCGATGCAATTAAGGTGGAGGAGAGATCAGACATACTGGTCATCGCTACGGCTACACCTACACAGAATAAGATTGTCACCACTAAGATGATGCTCTTAGAAATTAATTGACTAACAGTGGTTCGGCTATGAGAAATTAACTGATGCATAGGATATTCAAGTATGAGGTTTAATCTTAATTTGAATTTATGCACTCCTAAGTTAAATCATACCCTATGCATAAATTACCTGTTACTTCTACTTGATCTTTTTTACATGAGTTTTTAGCATTAATCAGGCAAGTTATAAGGAGTTAATTAAATTAGTTCGGAGGGATACAAACTCATTATTAATATACATTTGTGCCAAAAACTGCTTATCTAACTTACTAGCCTGCAACATTTGTTCTTGACAACCACTCCGAATCCCCGCTAAATCAGTTTCTTTGAGAGTAGGAAAGCGATCGCATAAATAATCTGTAGCAATTAAGTATAAAACTGCTGTTCCCAATTGCTCAGAATTTTGGTGACCTTTTTGAGTTTTATTTCCAGTTTCCTGAACTTTTAGAGGAGGTAATAATTTTTTAAAGCACCATTCTTTAACTGGATAAATATCCTGCTTTTGATCTAGATAAATTGCCCCAAATATCGCTGCTAATGCCTCCCCAATAATTTTATTACTCATGCCCTCAAGATTTTGATTAGCAGTGGCTCCGCCTAATTTGATAAATTCTTCTAGATGAAGCTTTTTACCCAGATCCCCAAGAGTTTTAATTGCCAGAAAATCCGTGGGTAAGTTTGCTACTAAAAATTTGCGATCGCTTACCAAAAGTCCCAGGACGGCTTCTCCTAAAAAGGCCAATTTCCGATTATGCTCATCTGGATTAAATTTACTATGGGCAGAAGAAAAATGCTTCAAAGATTTCCATAATAAATCCTTATCTTCAAAGGTATAACTAATTGCCCTTTCAATCTTTTCTGTCTGACTCAAATGCTCTTTCTTTTTACTCATATTTTTTTGCTGATAAATTTATTTTTTATTTAGATGATTTTTGTAAAGAGATGCCGCGCAACGCGCGGCATCTCTTTACCATTTAGATAAACACCAACGGCTTATCCTTGAGAGGGGCAAAAGCTTCGGAATCAAACCTATACAAACTAGCCGGACGACCAGCTCCTCTGGTGACTTTTAAGCCTGTATCTAAAAGAAATCCTAGCTTAATTAAGCGAGTTCTAAAATTAGAATAATCAGAAAATCCTTCCCCTAATACAGTGGTATAAAGTTGGTACAGATCACTAAGGGTAAAATATTCTGGCAACACATCAAAAGCTACCGGGCTATACTCTAATTTATTGCGGAGACGGCGATAACCATAGTCGAGAATTTGATTGTGATCAAAAGCTAATTGGGGAACTTCTTGGATAGGATACCAGATAATTTTGCGATAGCGATCGCTAATCAACTGAGCATCTTCAAGTCTAACCAAGGCAAAATAACTCACTGATAGGTAGCGCACTCCATAACTCTCTGGAGCTTCCCGGGGATCTCGTCCCGCATCCCCAAAAGTATATAGCTGTTCTAAGTAGAGATTTTTTACCTGAATTTTCTCTGCCAAAATCCGATGGGCAGCACCTTCAAGGGATTCCCCTACCCGGACTAGGGTTCCCGGCAGACTCCAAGTATCGGCAAACGGTGGCTCATTTCGCCGCACTAGCAAAACTAGGAGGCGATTTTCAGGAATATCCACAGAGAAGATGACATTATCTACCCCTACCTTAAAATCAGCTAAGTCGGAGTTTGTGGGCAACGGCTTTAGGCTAAGTTCTGACATGGATATAGGTTCTCCCGGTTAATATAGGCGGCGATCGGTGGCGTGATAGTAGTATGGTCGCCGTGCTTGCGGTAGTCAGTAGAGGAAACACTGGGCGGATGGACATGAGCGATCGCTATTCTGCCCCCCATTAATTTTAGTTCTTGTAGAGACTGATCTTCTAGGGGATATCCCGATCGAGGAACTACCAATAATTGTACCTGTTGTAATAGATCGTCAATGCGATACCAACGGGAAAGTTGGGGAATTAGATCGGAGCCAATCACTACAGTTAAATCTGCGTCCTGTCCCCAGAAATCACGAGCTTTAGCCACAGTTTCTAGCGTCCGGGGGCTACTAAGGTTTTGGTGGAGATCAATATTAACTACTGGTGGGGATGGGCTGGGCGATCGCATTTCCTCTAGCATCAAACTCAGCATCCTAGAACGATGGGCAAGGGGGGTTTGATGAGATTTAAAAGGATTATCGGAAGCCCACACTGCCACCCAGTCGTAGTGTTGACTTAACCAACGGCAGATTTCCTGATGTCCCGCCGTGGGCGGATCGGCACTAGTTCCAAACAAGGCAATTCGGTAGGGATAGTTCATAGTTATGCAAGCACCAAAGATTTTTGAGTTCTACGGACTAGTGCCTCTAGGTCTGGAGAAATTTCTATAGGTATGGATTGGGGTCGATCGAGAGTACACACCTCTGGGGGTAAACTTGCTACAGATTGGGCTGTGCGCTGACTGATGGTAGTTAGAGTTTCTGGGGAATTAAGGGGTTTACCCTCTTTGTATACCAGTTTCAAGAGGGGGATAGATTCTGGAATGTCTGGACTATTATTTGCGGGAATTTCAGTTATGAGTCCTAGGCGATCGCTTTCAATCTTTCCATTTTGGAACCTCCGAAACACCTGTTTTCTGCCCGGAAAGGTAATCTTGCCACTGGATTCCTTCATCACTGGTGTACCGTCAATTTCCACTAGTTTATACACCCCATTAACTGGGGAGCCGGTAACTAATTTAGTTCCCAAACCATAGCCAGTAATGGGAGCTTGAGCAACCCGGAATTTGCTAATTTCCCACTCATCTAAGTCACCACTGCCAAAAATAGCTACATCGGGCAACAGGGCATGGACTTGTTTAGCAAGGTCAATTAAATTACCAGAATCTATCCGTACTCCTCCTAGTTGCATTTTCCCCGATTTAATTTCTGCTGCCAACTTTTTAGCTGCCTCTACCGTATCGTAGGTATCGATTAACAAAGAACCTTGGGGAAAGTAGCGATGGAAGGCGTGGAAGGCATCCATTTCTGTGCCAGATTGGGAAGCGATCGCCATGATCAGAGAATGAGCGATCGTCCCCATTGGTTTGCGACCCAGTTTATAGGCTGCTAAAATATTAGAAGTTCCGTCCATCCCCCCAGCGATCGCTGCCCTTGCTGCCCACACCGAAGCTTGGGGACTAAAAGCCCGCCGAGTACCAAATTCTAGTAATACTGCCTCTGCTCCTGCTGCCTGACGCATTCTGGCCGCTTTGGTAGCAATCATGGTCTGGTAATTAATAGTATTTAGCAGATAGGTTTCCACTAGTTGGGCTTGCCACAAAGGAGCCTCAATTCGCAGGATGGGTTCATTAGCAAATATGGCTGTTCCTTCTGGCACTGCCCACACATCCCCGGTGAAACTACCCGCCGCTAACATTGACCAAAACTGGGGCGGGGCATCTTGGAAAATCCCCATCTCCTTCAGCGCAGTTATCTGGGTGGAGCTAAAGCGCAACTTATCCAGATAATCTAAAACCTGTGCCAATCCCATCGCAATCAGGTAGCCATAGTCTGTCGGGAGGCGCCGGACAAATATTTCAAAACTTGCCCGTTGCTCTGCCATCCCTTCGCCCACATAGCACGCCGCCATTGTCAGTTGGTACAGATCCGTTAGCAAACCGTAATCTTCTGGCTGAACCGTAAGTTGTTGGTCTTCGGTGATCATGGTG
>JANMHD010000255.1:0-18387 GCA_031374985.1 Coleofasciculaceae cyanobacterium OTE_70_metabat_329
AAAAGTTGCGCCCATAGCTTGGGAATATTTAGTTCCTAGCTGGAAAATATGTCCGACTTCAATCCCTCTAGCGGTCTTCAGGAGTTGGGCAGGATTTTTGAGAGACCTATCGCCTACCTTAGCTTTACGTAAATCCAACACCAATTCTGGTAAGGGGAACTGCTCTCCCCAATTAGCTCCAAAGACGTGGTAATCGGTTTCATTGGCTCCGGTGGCAAAGTTGGCTAGGTCTACGGCAGTGCGATCGGCTAACCTCAAAAATTGGGGATGAACTTGTTTAGATTTGGCAATATAACTATCCGCTAAATCGGGGGCAATATAGCCAAGGGGTAAGGATTTAGTCGCCCACTTTTCCTGCATCTCTGCATTAGGGACTTCTAGGGAAATTACCGTTTTTCCGCCGTAGTTAGGGGCAAGATTAGTTAGAGCATTCTGGAGTTTGACTGGGTTTACGTCCTGATCTCCCCGGATATTAACTAAAACTAATACGGTAATCCCATTATCATAGGTGACTTGATAAAGGACATTTTTGAGGATATTAGTCGGCGAGCATTTGCCAATTTTTGCTAATTTTTCAATAGTTTCGGTCTTAGGGGTGGAATGCTTGGCATACTCAGTGAAGGGAGAAGGAAGAGCATCAGCGGGTTGAGATACTGCTTTTTCTAGATTGGCAGCATAACTCCCATCTTCGGTGTATAAAATATCATCTTCCCCTGCCTCTGCAAGGATCATAAATTCTTGGGAACCGGAACCGCCGATCGCTCCAGAATCTGCCTCCACGCCCCGAAAATCTACCCCACAACGCCGCAAAATATTTTGGTAGGCGATCGCCATCTGCTCATAGGTTTCCTTAAGACTAGCTTCATCAGCATGAAAAGAATAGGCATCCTTCATAATAAATTCCCGACCCCGCATCAATCCAAACCGGGGACGAATCTCATCCCGAAACTTGGTCTGGATTTGGTACAAAGTGGTGGGTAACTGACGATAGGAAAAGATCATTTCCTTGGCGATCGTGGTAATTACTTCCTCATGGGTAGGGCCTAGGGCAACTTCCCGGTCTTGGCGATCGGTAAAGGCAAACATAATCCCCTCGGCTTGGGTGTAGGTATCCCATCGGCCAGATTCTTTCCAAAGTTCTGAAGGTTGCAAGGCTGGAAGGAGGCATTCTTGGGAGCCGATCGCATTCATTTCTTGCCGGACAATTTCGGAAACTTTTTGCAACACCCGCCACATCAAAGGCAGGTACGCATAAACCCCACTGCCAATTCTGCGAATGTAGCCTGCCCGTAACAACAACTTATGGCTAGGAATCTCTGCCTCCGCTGGTTCTTCCCGCAGGGTGACAAAAAGCATTTGTGATAGGCGCATGGCTACAACTCTCTAAAAATTATATTAAAATTAATTATCTCTAGACTATCAGATTTTTAGTCCTGTCTTGTCTAGGCATAACTAGCAGGAAAAGTGCTAAATAAATATGTAGCAGATTAACTTTGCTGAAATCTGTTTGTTATTATGAGGTTTCTATTATTTACACTTCAAGGGTAAGGTGCTTTAATATGGCTGTCAAACAAGAATTTTCTAGCTTTAGCGATTTAATTTCTAGCTCCAATACTCCTGTATTAGTAGATTTTTATGCTACTTGGTGTGGGCCTTGTCAGTTGATGGCGGGAATTCTCGAAGAAGTAAAAGGGCAGCTGGGCGATCGCCTAAAAATAGTCAAAATTGACAGTGATAAATACCCTGAGTTAGCCACAGAGTATCAAGTATATGCTCTACCTACCTTGATTTTATTTAAGCAAGGCAAACAAGTAGAAAAGATCGAAGGGGTGTTACAAACAGAAGCCCTAAAGCAAAAGTTAGTAGGATTGGGAGTATAAATTAAGTAATGACTCAAATTCCCTTCCAAGAAACTAAGATCGATCGCTATCAACAGGGTCTACAAAAACTTGCAGAAATCGATGGTGAAGCTGGAGAGCGAGTAATTCAAAGTCTGCAAGAAATTGCCCCTGATTTAGGTCGATATATCATCGAATTTCCCTTTGGAGATATATATTCTCGTCCGGGATTGGATCTGAAATCTAGAGAAATTGCTACTGTTGCCGCCCTCACAGCCCTAGGCAATGCCCAACCACAACTCAAAGTCCATATTAATGGAGCATTAAATGTCGGTTGTACACGGCAAGAAGTTTTAGAGATCATCATTCAAATGGCAGTCTATGCGGGATTTCCTGCTGCCCTAAATGGGATGTCTATGGCTAAAGAAGTTTTTGCTGATCGAGATAAAGAAGGATTAAGCTAAACTATATATCTATTTTGACTTCAGGTTCATTTCCTTGCTTGCCTTCTAGACGCTCTTCCCGTTTTTTACGATCAGCTTTCAGGGTATCTTGGATCACTTCCAAGACTTGAGACATTTTCTCTAAATTACCTTGATAAACTTCTAGGTCTTTTTGGATCTTATCCGCAGAGAAATGTAGCTCTTCACTAACTTTTTGGATGGCTGCCTTAAAGCGATCGCTATTTTTGACAAATTCTGGATCGGCAATTTCTAGGAGGCGATAGATTCCAGTGGCAAAAAGACGGCTGTACTTAAACTTGGCATTAGTGGCGATCGCAGTAGCTAAGTCATGGATTTCTTTCCCTGCCGGAACTGAACCATCAAAGCTAAAACAAGCAATCACCTCTTCTGGAGTCATCTGGGCTGCCGCCGCACTAAATCTAGCCGCATCTTGACGATAAATTTCTGGTTGGCCACCCACACATTGGCAAAGAGCAGAGAAAATAGTCTGGCGATCGGATTCTGGACTATAGCCCACCATGAAAGAATCAAAGGTGCTGACTACACCAAGGGCATAGATAGGATCATAAAGGAAACCAGTATTAACCGACAGTAGATGCATTTCTACCATCATTTCTTCCACAACCCGCCGATAGATGGAGTTGATCGGGCGGGTATGATATTTATAAAAGTCACGCTTAGTATCAGAAACAGTACGAAGATTATTCACAAAGCCAAAATATTAATAACAATATTTAATATTCTCGCATTTTCTGCCCTGCTTTGCAATTTTGTTAATGGTGTTGGCAATCACAGTTAATCTTAGGATCAGCTTGGGGATCAACTTGGGGATTGCCTGTCAATCCGGGGACAGGATCGTAGCCGCCGGGATGCCAAGGGTGGCAGCGAAGAATCCGTTTGATGGCTAGCCAACCGCCCCGCAAGACACCAAACCTTTCCACTGCTTCTACGGCGTAGGCTGAACAGGTAGGATAAAAGCGACAGGCGGGAGGTAATAAAGGGGAGATCAGGAATTTATAACCCCGAAGCAAAGAAATCAATAAAAATTTCATATAATTATGGTTGATACTATACATCCTCTTTTCTTGCCCATTGCTGTAGTTGCAGCTTATTTGGGAATAATTGTTTTGATATCAGATATCTTGAGCCGTTTTTGGGCTGTCAATGGAGAGATTACTCGCAAAGTGGTGCATATTGGCACGGGGAATGTGATTCTTTTGGCTTGGTGGCTCCAGATTCCGGCTTGGGTAGGGGTTAGTGCTTCAATATTAGCTAGTATTGTCACTTTAGTTTCCTACAAACTCCCGATTCTGCCGGGAGTAAACGGTATTGGCAGGAAGAGTTTTGGGACTTTTTTTTATGCGGTAAGTATGGGGATTTTAGTGGGATATTTTTGGGGAATCCATCAGCCCCAGTATGCGGCGATCGGCATCCTAACTATGAGCTATGGTGATGGCATGGCAGCATTAATTGGTCAGAGATATGGTAAGCATAAATACAAAGTCGGTGGCATGATCAAAAGTTGGGAAGGTTCCTTAACTATGTTTGTGGTCAGCTATCTTATCTGTAATATAATTTTAATCTTTACTTTTGATAATACTTGGCAGTATTCGATTATATCTATTCTATTGGCAATATTCGCCACAGGGCTAGAGTCTTTATCTTGGTGGGGAATTGATAATTTAACAGTTCCCATTGGTAGCGCTTTTATTGGCTATGCACTAGTAGTTTGTTTATTACCCATATACTAGTCTATTATTAGCCATTCACTAGTCTGTAGTCTATTCGTTAGGTAGGAACTAGTCTATTTACTAAGCTAAAGCTATGATATTTCCTTCCCATATCTTACTTGTAACCTCTATAGACTTTATTCTGGAGATCACGACCCTAAGAGTTGGTTCTAATCAGATTATGGAACTGGAGCGGGTAACCAGCCGAGAAGAGGCGAATTTAGCTTGTGAATTGCGCCATTATGCTGCCTATGTAGTGGAATACACTTGGCTATCAGATTTTCTGGCCGGACTGACGATCGATCATCCGCCAGTAATTGCCCTAGTCGATAACTTAGCTGCCGGACAACAAGCTCTGAGATGGGGAGCGGCTGATTACTTAGAAAAAGGTGATTTCGCCATCCCAGAACTACAGCAATATTGCTATACAACCCTAGAGCGATCGCTCCGCCTGACCATCACAGCCCATCAGCAGCTTTTAAAACTTAAGGCAAAGGAACAAAATACCGAACAAAGATATATAGAGCAAGCTCTCCAGAGTAGTGAGGCAAAATTTCGGGCAATTTTTGAGCGATCGCCCATGGGCATTGCCTTGATTTCGATCGAAAGGAAAATATTTCAAGTTAATGCTACTTTTTGTAATATTTTGGGTTATGCCGAGAGGGATTTACTGGGGATGAGTGCGCGGGATATTACTCACCCAGAAGATTTGGAAGTGACAGATGGAAATATTAGTTATCTTTTGAATAAAGAAATTAGTTATTTCACCTTAGAGAAACGTTATCTTTGCCAAGATGGTAGTTATTGTTGGGTTCAGTCAGCCGTAGCTGCGGTTAAAGACGACCAAGATTCTCTTCAATACATGATCTTGCTAATTACAGATATTCAAACTCAAAAAGAAACAGAACAACGAATTGAGTATCGGTTGCATCTAGAATCGATCGTCACTACAGTTTCTCAACATTTACTTACTAGTGAAAAAGTAAATTTAGACTGGATTATAGAAATTTTAGGTAAGGCAGTGGAAAGCGATCGGGCATTTATTAATCAATTTACTGAGGATTTAAAGTATTTTAGTATTACTCATGAATGGTGCAATAGCAAAATATTTCCGATTACTAGTGATCGGCAAAATGTAGCGACAGCTAATTATAGTAGTTGGCTTAATAGCTTAAAAGGAAATCAAGATATTGTCATTAATGATAGCCAAGATTTGCCTCCCGGAGAGGAAAAAGATTGCCATGAGGAAACCCATAGTGCTGCTCGTCTAGAAGTTCCTATTCTTAGTTTTCAAGGTAAGTTATGGATTACTCTTTGTTTTGAATCTATAACTCCTAGAAGCTGGTTTCCAGAAGATGCTCAAATATTACGCTTAGTAGGAGAAATGATCTATAGCTACTATGAGAAACTAAACAGACAACGGGAATTAAAAGCTTCAGAATCTCTTTATTTAAGTATTTTCAACAATTCGATCGATAATATCTTTTTAGTTCAAGTCCACTATGCTCCAGAGGTAGTAGATAGTAGAAATATTCAAGATTCTCAAGATATTAAATTTATCTATGAAACTATTAATCCGGCCCAAGAACAAACTCTAGGGATGAAGGCAGAGGAGATTACAGGGAAAACTCCTGCGGAAGTTCTGTCCCCAGAGGTGGCTGCGTGGGTAGAGCATCAATACTTTGCCTGTGTGCAGAGGGGTGAGGTATTGACCTACGAAGAAAGTATCATATTTATCAAGGATATGTGTCACTACATAACTACCCTAGTCCCCATCCGGGATGAAATTACAGGGCAGATTATCAAAATTCAAGGCTCGGCAAGGGATATTACCCAAGTGAAACTAGCAGAGCAAGAAAGACTACGCCAAGACCGCTATCAAAGATTACTGGTTAGTCTAACTTTGAAAATTCGGGAGTCTTTAGAACTATCAAATATTCTGAAGATGACTGTCGATGAATTACAGAAGGCATTACAGATTGATCGCATAATGATTTGGCAATTTAATAGCGATCGAACCGGAAAAGTTGTTAGTGAAGCCTATACTAACAACTTAGAAAAAACAGATACTGAAAACTGTAATATGGAACCCTTATCCCAGAAACTATTTAAGCGGTTTCAAAGAGGAATAGTGACTCAAGCTAACAGTTTAGAAGCTTTTGCTTTACTACCACGCTACCAAGAGTTTTTGCAACGCTATCAAATCAATTCTTCCCTAATCTTGCCAATTCTGCTAACTAAAGATCGCCAACTCCAACCTAATCAGGAGTTATGGGGATTATTAAGTTTATATCACTGTCAAGGATACAGAACTTGGGAACCCTGGGAAGTGGAGCAGTTGCAACAAATGGCAAACCAATTAGGCATAGCTATTTGTCAGTCTCAACTTTTAGAACAAGAACGCCGGAATACACGAGAATTAGCTGCCTATAATGCAGAATTAGCAGAATTTGCTTATATTGCCTCCCATGATCTCCAGACTCCTCTGGGTACAATTTCTAACTACGGGTATTTACTTCAAAGCCGTTATGGTCAAAATCTAGATGCTACAGGAACTAAATTTCTCCAATTTATGATTACTGCTGCTCAAAAGATGCGGGTATTAATTGATGATTTATTATTTTATAATCTTTTTAACCGAGATCAACCCTCCATTGATCCTGTAGATTGTAACTTAGTATTCCAAGAAGCTTATCGTAATTTAGAGACAGAAATTATGACAGCTAAGGCGACAATTAATTGTATTCCTCTGCCTATGGTTCTGGGAAATTATGCTCAACTAGTGCATCTATTTCAACATCTTCTGAGCAATAGTCTTAAGTATCGAAGAGCAGAAACTTCTATCATTGAAATTGATACGGTACTTCAAGACGAAAAGTGGCTATTTATCTTCCAAGATAATGGCATTGGTTTAGATAATCAGTATAGCGATCGTATTTTCCAACTATTTCAACGCCTCCATAGTCAACAAGAATATTCTGGTACAGGTATTGGTCTAGCAATATGCAAAAAGGTGGTAGAATTTCACGGAGGTCGCATCTGGGTAGAATCTTCTCCCCAGCAGGGATCAACTTTTTGTTTTACTCTCAACTCATTTTTTCCTTCTATATAGTATTTCCATCAATATACTTATTAGAGAATACAAAAAAATATGTATAATTTATGGCTAATTTATTAGGTTCTTTAAAAATATTAATTGCTGAAGATGAAGAAGCACATCTCTTTTTAACGGAAGAAGCACTAAAAATCAATCAACTGCCCCATGAACTATACTCCGTTACTAATGGCGAAGACGTAATAAATTATCTCTACCATCGGGGTATATATGCTGATGAAACGGCTTATCCAGACCCAGATTTATTGCTACTTGATATTAATATGCCCCGAAAAAATGGCTTTGAAGCTCTGAAGGATATTAGAGCAGACACTAATTTTGCTAATATTCCTGTAGTAATTCTCTCTACTTCTAATCGCCAAGACGATCGCCTAAAGGCGGAAGCTCTAAACGTAGATATTTTTATTGTTAAACCTATCACCTTCGATTTATGGGTTGAGGCTATTAAATCGATCGCTATCTATTGGCAATAAATTCTGTAATAAATTATAGGGATAGAATGGGTATTATCTACCCTAATTATGGAGTCTAAAAAATAATTAACTTTATGGAGAAAACTAGCAAAGATAATCTAGTATTTTTCATGCACATCCCTAAAACTGCGGGAACTACTCTGCACCAAATTATTCGGCAGCAGTATAGAGAAGAGCAGATATTTAGAGCATATATTGGAGTCGGAGCAGCTACTCTTCAGGAACATATTAATAACTTGCAATCTCGTCTAGATCAAGAAGATAACCAAAATCAAGAAATTAAATTAATCTTGGGTCATGTGGGGTTCGGACTCCATGAAATTTTGGGCAGAGATTTAACTTATATTACTTTCCTGCGTCATCCTATCGATCGCATCATTTCTTGGTACTACCATCAACAAAGAATCCCTAGTGCTAAGTATTATCAAGAGTCTCAATCCCTGAGCCTAAAAGAACTTATCACCCATTACCAACCCATCCCCACAGATAACCATCAAACTCGTTTTGTTGCTGGGGATACTCTCCGAGAAAAGTTGGGGCTACCTAATACGATCGATTATGGATATTGCAATCAAGATTTATTAAATCAGGCAAAAGAAAATCTTAAGAAATATTTTTTGGTCGTAGGCATTCAAGAAAATTTTGATAATAGTTTGTCACTACTACAAAAGTCTCTAGGATGGCAAAATATTAGTTATGCAAAAGAAAATATTGGTGAAAATAAGAAAGTAATAAGTCAATCAGAAATTAGCTTTCTTCAAGAATATAATTATTGGGATATCGAGCTTTATGAATATGCTAAGAAATTATTTCAACAACAACTAAATCAGCTTTCTAGGGTAGAAAGTTAAAATTAAATTTATAAATTCCTTGGTAACTTAACAGGGATATCTCCAGTAATAAAATTAGCTATATCACGAGTTGCAATTCTATTATCAAAATAAATCTTCTTCAGATAGTTGAGCAACTTTCATCAAGGCTTTTAAAGTACCAATTTTTAAATCTTGGTCACGATGTACTGGAATTGATAAGATTTGCGCTACTCCAATTTTTTCACAGATATAGTGACTACCACTGACTCTTTTCAAAACCCAGCCTTTTCGCTCTATAACTTTGCAAAAATGTTTACCAGAAATAGATTTCATACTGCAATTTCGACTACTTGATCGCTCAATTGAATTATTTGGCGATCATTCGCAACCTCCAGCCAACCCTTAATAGCATCCTGTAAATTAGCCCTCACTTCTTCCATTGTTTCTCCTTCAGTAATACAACCTGGAAGTGCCGGAACCTCCGCCCAGTAACCTCCTTCCTCTGCTTGATGAATAACTGCTTTAAGGTTCATAGAATTATTATCAGGAAAAACTACTTGGTGAATACTTTGATAATATAACTTGAGAGACGAGATTTTTTAGGTGTGCAGTAGACTAGTAAGTAGATATTTTCAAAAATCTATCCTCATTATCCCATTTTAACAAAAACAGTTTTGACAGATCTATTATTTCCCCAGATATCCAACCAAAGCGCCCAAGCAGGAACCATCTACGTTGTTGCCACCCCCATTGGTAATCTTGATGACATGACATTTCGGGCGGTGAAAATCTTGCAGACAGTCGATCGCATTGCTGCCGAAGATACCCGCCACACCGGGAGATTATTACAACATTTTCAAGTTAAAACTCCCCAGCTTAGCTACCACGAACATAACCATCAGCAACGGGTAGGGGAAATGGTGGAGAAACTTCAACAGGGGGAATCGATCGCCCTCGTGACCGATGCGGGGATGCCCGGTATTTCTGACCCCGGCTATGAATTAATCAAGGCTTGTGTCGAGGCGAAAATTCCGGTAGTACCAATTCCTGGATGTAGTGCAGTGATCACTGCCCTGAGTGCGGCGGGCTTGCCGACCGATCGCTTTGTCTTTGAAGGATTTTTACCCGTCAAGGGGCAGGAAAGAGTAACAAGAGTAGGGGAATTAAGCGGGGAAGTACGGACGATCGTCATTTATGAATCTCCCCATCGCTTGCGCCAAACCTTGCAAGACCTAGCTGAAAATTTAGGGGCAGAGCGCCCTGTAGTTTTGGCTAGAGAGTTGACAAAACTCCATGAAGAATTTTGGCGGGGCAGCCTAGGAGCAGCCCAAGAAATGTATACCACGCGGGAACCCAAGGGAGAATTTACCCTTGTCATTGGGGGGTTTCAAGCTCCTGAAGTTAGTTTATCCCCGGCGGTAATTAGGGATGAACTTAGGGATTTACTAATAAAAGGTATGTCTCGATCGCAAGCCAGCCGCCACTTAGCAAAACTTACTTCTATTCCCCGACAACAGCTATACCAAATTGCGCTAGAGATTGATTTAGAAGTTGATCTAGAAATTAAATTAGAATCAGAATAACTGTCGCTTTCCCATGAGTCTGGATCCCCCTAAATCCCCCTTAAAAAGGGGGACTTTAAGAAAAATTTTATCTCTACCTTAAAAAGGGAAACTTTAAGAAAATTCTTATCTCTACCTTAAAAAGGGGAACTTTAAGAAAATTCTAATCCCCCCTTTTTTCTAGCGCAGCGGCGCGTTAGCGCGGGGGCTAGGGGGGATCCAACTTGTCCCATAAACCTATTTACTCCCAAATTACTCTTATCCATGTCTTTCCCCACCTATCCCCAAACTCGGCAAGTAAATCAAGTTGATGATTATCACGGGACGATCGTCCCAGACCCCTACCGTTGGCTAGAAGACCTAGATTCTCCAGAAACTACCGAGTGGATTGCAGCCCAAAATCAAGTTACAGCAGGCTATCTAGACCAAATCCCTAACCGAGAGAAGATCAAGGAACGCCTAACGCAACTATGGAACTATGAACGCTATAGTGCGCCTTTTCAAGAGGGCGATCGCTATTTCTATTTTAAAAATGATGGCTTACAAAACCAAAGTATCCTCTACACCCTCAAGTCTTTACAGGATGAAGCCAAAGTCTTGCTTGATCCCAACAAACTTTCCGCCGATGGCACTGTAGCTCTAGCAGGCATATCCATTAGTGATGACGGCAGGCTTATGGCTTATGGACTCTCCCAAGCTGGCTCCGACTGGGTGGAGTGGAAGGTACGGGATATTGAATCGGGAGTAGATTTGCCCGATCATCTCAAGTGGGTCAAGTTTTCGGGAGCTTCTTGGACAAAGGATAGCTTAGGTTTTTACTATAGTCGCTACGATGCCCCCCAAGGTGATGCCCTAGCAGAGGTCAACTATTATCAAAAACTCTACTACCATCAAGTAGGCACGCCCCAAAATCAGGATCGGCTAGTGTACGATCGACCAGATCAGAAAGAATGGGGTTTCTCGGCGGGGGTCACTGAAGATGGCAATTATTTAATTATTAGTGTCTGGAAAGGGACAGATTCTAAAAATTTAGTTTTCTATCAAGACCTTACCCAAGTTAATAGCCCAGTGGTGGAATTAATTAGTGATTTTAAGTCTAGCTATGGATTTATTGGTAATGAAGGCTCTATATTTTGGTTTCAGACAGATCTAAATGCTCCTAGAGGCCGAGTAGTAGCTATTGATATTAATCAACCAATTAAGCAACCAGAAGATTGGTCAGAAATCATTCCCCAAACCTCAGAAACTCTCGAATCTATAGGTATATTAAATAATCAATTTGTAGCAAACTATCTCCAAGATGCCCATACAGTAATTAAGATATTTACCCTTGAGGGCGGCTTTGTCCGGGAGGTGGATTTGCCCAGTATTGGTTCCGCCGGAGGATTTGGAGGGAAGCAGCAGGATACAGAAACCTTCTATACTTTCACCAGCTTTACGACTCCTAATACTATCTATCACTATGATATGGTGACAGGAATTAGTACTCTTTATCGCCGACCTGAAGTAGATTTTCAGCCTGAAGCCTACGAAATTAGCCAAGTATTTTATCCTAGTAAAGATGGCACACAAATTCCCATGTTTATTACCCATAAAAAGGGCTTAGCTCTAGATGGAAATAATCCTACTTTGTTGTATGCCTACGGGGGATTTAATGTTTCCTTGAGTCCTTATTTTTCTGTGAGTAATCTGGTATGGATGGAAATGGGGGGAGTGTATGCGATCGCTAATCTCCGGGGCGGTGGTGAATATGGTGAGGAGTGGCACGAAGCGGGGATGAAGCTCCAGAAGCAAAATGTATTCGATGATTTTATTGCCGCCGCCGAATGGTTAATTAGCCATCAGTATACTTCTAGCCAAAAACTCGCCATTAGTGGAGCTAGCAATGGAGGATTGTTAGTTGGGGCTTGTATAACTCAGCGCCCAGATTTATTTGCCGCCGCTTTACCTGCTGTGGGGGTGATGGATATGCTCCGGTTCCATAAATTTACGATCGGCTGGGCGTGGTGTTCAGAATACGGCTCTCCCGATAATCCTGAAGAATTTGCCGCTATCTATGCCTACTCGCCCCTACACAATCTGAAGGCTGGCACAACCTATCCGGCGACCATGATTACCACTGCTGATCATGACGATCGAGTAGTCCCCAGCCATAGCTTTAAATTCGCCGCCGCCCTCCAAGCCGCCCACCGAGGAGATAATCCGGTACTGATCCGGGTGGAAACCAAGGCTGGTCATGGAGCCGGGAAACCCATTAGTAAGGTGATTGCCGAAATTGCCGATGAGTGGGGATTTTTGACTAAGGTTTTAGCGATCGAGTAGGGGAGGAGGAGGTAAAGGAGGTAAAAAAGGTAAGGTGTTTGGAAATGAGATCGCTAGCGTGCTGTGACATATTCCAAGAAAAATCTATCAGGCTTTTATAGACTTCCATAGAAATATCAAGGGGTAACTAGCAGAATTTCCTAGCTTTTTGTGTTGACGTTCAGCCTACATTTAGTGTTCTATAGGGAAATAAGTTAATAATTTACACTAAATATTTTCCTTACCTTCTTTACTTCCCCTTATCTTCTTTACTTCCCCTTACCTTCTTTACCTCCCTCTACCTCCTCCTCTTTCCCCCCTATGATTGTCCAACTCGAAACCCCTAGTATTAATAATTGTTCTGTCTTGCCGATCGCCGGTATGGTACAGGTTTTTACTAATAGCAGTTCCATCCAAGACCCCCAACCAGAGCGGAAATTTTTTACCAATGTCCTAGCCCAAGCCCTGTGTATTGCCCAACAGGGAACCAAGGTACTAGTAGTCCAGTTCCTCAAGGGTGGTATCAATCAAGGCTGTCAGCACCCCACCACCCTAGGGCAAAACCTTGATTGGCTCCGGTGTGACCTACATCGTAATCTAGAACAAATTACCCAAACTGCTGCGGAAACGGCAGAAATTCAGGCTATCCAAGAACTATGGCAGCATACTCAGGAGCTAGTTTTGCAAGGGGGTTATTCCCTAGTGATCCTAGATGAGTTGAGTCTAGCCATGCAGTTAGAATTTATTCCTGAAGCTAGGGTTTTAGATTTCCTGAGCGATCGTCCCACCACTATAGATATTATTTTCACAGGGGCAGCTATGCCCCAAGCAATTCTAGATATGGCAGATCAAGTGACAAAAATTCGCCGTAGTCACTATGCTTGATCTAGAGTATTTATTATTAGCTCTAGAAAGATAATTCCATCTCAACAGAAAAGGAAACTAAAATTTATGCAACCAATTTTAATTAGTCTTGGGGTGATGGTAGCCTGTTTTGTCTTGCTGATCGTAGTTCAACTTACAGGAGGCGGCCAAGCAAAAGCATCGGTAATTACTCCCCAACCAGCCGTAATTGCTGCTGTGCAAACTGCCCCCAAGGATCAAGCGACTACACCAACAAATCCTCAAGTAAATTCTCCAACAAATTCTCCAACAAACTCTCAAATAAATCCTATGACACCCAACGAAAGTGAACCCCAGTTAGTTACTACCCCCTCCGGCTTACAGTATCAAGATATAACTGTTGGTACTGGAGCAATGCCCCAAGCCGGACAAAATGTAGTGGTTCACTACACCGGAAAACTGACAGACGGGACAAAATTTGATAGCTCCCTCGATCGCAATCAACCCTTTTCTTTTCGTATCGGCGCTGGCCAAGTAATCAAAGGCTGGGATGAAGGCTTAAGCACCATGCGAGTGGGCGGCAAAAGACAGTTAACTATTCCCCCCGCTTTAGGCTATGGGGCTAGAGGTGCTGGGGGCGTAATTCCTCCCAATGCTACCTTGGTATTCGATGTCGAGCTATTGAGAATTGGCTAATTATTCCCAAAAAAAAGGGGCGCAAAGCCTTGCGCTCCTAATGGATATCTAATTATTTAGTTTAGGTATCTGAGGTAGGAGCCTCTACTGGGGAAGTAGGGGTTTCTATTATTACTACGTCTGTTGTTGGGGTAGAAATTTCGGTTATTTCGACGAGGGCGGGACGATCGCCAACCCGTTCAGCCGTGGTTTCTACAGTTTGAGTAATACTTTCATCTCCGGTCGTCAATAGTTCAGGGTTTTTCTCTAATTGCTTTTTTGCGCCATCAGCGATCGCTTGCACCTTTTCCTTAGCTTGGTTAATCATGGGCTGCGCTCCATCGGCAAGGCTCTGGGCTTTTTCTCTAGCCTGATCGATCGCTTGGTTAATTCTGGGTTGTGCTTCATCAGCAAGGCTCTGGGCTTTTTCCTTGGCCTGCTCGGCGAGTTCTGCCAGTTCGTGGACTTTTTCCGTAGCTTGCCCTTTCAGTACTTGAGCTTTTTCCGTGGCTTGATCTTTAAACTCTTGGACTTTCTCCGTAGCTTGATCCTTAAATTCTTGGGCTTTCTCGGTGGCTTGTCCTCTTAGCACTTGAGCTTTTTCTGTCGCTTGCTCCTTAAATCCTTGGACTCTGGCAGTAGTTTGTTCAGCCAGTCCTTGAACCCTGTCGGTCACTTGTCCCTTGACTTGCTCAAGCTTGGGGGGAGTATCTTCCTTGAAGTATTGGATAGCGTCAGAAAATCGTTGCTTCACAGCATTTACATGTTGGAGGGTATTGTCCTTATCTTCAATAATAAAATCCCTCGCTTCTGTCAAGAGGCGATTTAATCCCTCAGTATAGGGAGAGCTAGTTTCAACGGCAATCTTTCTGGCTAAAACTCGTTTATTACCAATATTATCAATGCCTTCAGGAGGCAACAAAAAGCGCCGAGTCAAAATATTCCCCCGATCGATCGCCAGAAATAGATAGCTAACTACTTCCCCCGTAATAGGTTCAATTAAATAATCTTCAATTTTGCCCGCCTTGTTCCCATCATCGGTAATTAATTCCCAATCCAGAATCTGCTCAGAAACATCGGGCTTTTGCCATTCATCTCCATCGGCAATATGGTTGACTAAAATATTATTGCCAAGACTATAGATTTGTGGCCAAGCAATATCAAGTTTTTTCATCCCAATAAACCCAGATTTACAGGTAATGCCGACAATTCTATGACTGCGAGGATCTAGCCAGACCCGCTCTACTCTGCCCATTTCTTCCATGCTCTGGCGATCGAGGACTAGTTTGCCAATTAGCTGACTTTGTTTAATCAATTCTGGTTGGATGCTCATAGGTAACATTACTCCCGTAATTTGTCTAAGATAATTTTACTTACTTATAATTAAGAATTTCTCCGCCAAAAGAGGGGAAATACCTAAGATTGCTTTTACTTTTGATTAGGGATTGCTCTTGCCCTTAACAGGAAAATCCTTGAGATTACTTTAGTGTTGTTTTGCCTGTCTAGAAAATTATGAATCCAAATCTTTATCCCCTAGGAGTAGCTCCTAATGCTTGGGCAGTGAATGATGAGTTGGCAGATATTACTCGTCCTCCTCAATCACCCCGTCCCATTATTCTAGCAACAGAAACTAAGAAACTACGCCTAGACCTCACAAAGTCTGCCCTATTAGTAATTGATATGCAGAATGATTTTTGTCATCCTGATGGCTGGTTGGCACATATTGGGGTAGATATTAGCCCTACATGGAAGGCGATCGCCCCTCTGCAATCTATGCTGCCTGTTTTTCGCACTGCCGGAGTTCCCATCATTTGGCTTAACTGGGGCAACCGTCCAGATTTATTAAATATTGGGGCTGGACTTCGCCATGTCTACAACTCCACCGGTACAGGAGTCGGTTTAGGGGATCCTCTGCCCAAGAATGGTGCTCCGGTACTAATCAAAGATAGTTGGGCTGCGGCGGTGATTGATGAACTCGAACCAAAACCAGAGGATATTAAAATAGATAAGTACCGGATGAGCGGTTTTTGGGACACGCCCTTAGATAGTATTTTAAAAAACTTAGGCAAAACTACCCTATTCTTTGGGGGAGTGAACATAGATCAATGTGTTTTGGCAACTCTGATGGATGCAAATTTTTTGGGCTATGACTGTATTTTAGTGAAAGATTGCAGTGCAACAACCTCCCCTGATTATTGCTGGGAAGCAACTATGTACAACGTCAAGCAATGTTTTGGTTTTGTGAGCGATACCGCAAGTATTCTAGAAGCAATAGAGATGTAGTAATTCTATATAATTTCCCCCGCCGCAGGCGGGTGGAGTTATCCCCTAGAAACAATTTGATCTAGTTAATAAAAATAAATCTATGATTAATGAAACTCAATGTGTAATTCCGGTAATTCAATCTCCTAAGGATTATCGAGTATTTCGGATTAGTCCCCAAGATACTAATCGATTAGCGATCGTATTTGAACCTACCACAGCGAACATGTCCCTTACTTTCTGTGTGGAAATTTTTGATGTCGGTGGCAAAACACCCCCCAATCGCCATCAGTTAGCCGTAGAGATGTTCTTTGTGCTTAAGGGAGAAGGTCTAGCAACCTGTGATGGAAAAACAGTCAAGATCAAGGCTGGCGATAGTCTCCTTGTCCCCGCCACCGGAATTCATGAGATTGAAAATGTGGGCAAAGATCGTCTTTATGCTCTATGTATTATGGTTCCCAATGAAGATTTTGCCGAACTAATTAAAAGTGGCATCCCAGAGAGTTTTGATGCTGAAGATTTGGCGGTTTTAGGTAGATTAGATGCTTTAGTTCCTTGCTGAATCTTCTAATTTTTGCCAGAGTAAAATTCCTTGGTAATGATTCACAATGCCACCGATCGCTGATAGCAATAACCAGCCCAATAGATTTACCCGAATATCAAATAAGCTCACATCTAATAAATTAAATAGAACACAACTACTAAAAGCAATTAAGTAGGTGAAAATAATTAAGTGATCGTCTAATTTGTCAGGAAAATTAGGTGTTAATTGCTGACTAGATTTAAGATGAATTTCTGGAGATTCAGAGGATTTTTCTAATTTAAAAGCCTGTGGCCAAACTTGCAGAATTAAAATGGTTTGAGACATAACCCAACCTACTAACCCAGAAAATAATAAGGTAGTAGGTATCCCTGTCTCTGCGGTCAGCATTAAAAATAAATTGTGGGGATGTCCTAGCCAAAATTGAGTTTTTGCTTGGTAGAGTTGAGTAAAATTTCTTAGTCCCCAGCCAACGATCGGTCGATCGCTCGTAAGCTGAATTGCAAACTGCCACTGGGTTTCTCGCAGGTCTGCCGTGGGGCGGTTGGGATTCATCTCATCAGAAAGTCTGGCCCAGATAAAGCGGGGAATGATGCCCCGGAGCCATTGTTTACTAGGGTTCACTCCATAAGCTGACCAGAGAATTACCCCGACAAAACCCATAATTCCAGCTACCAATAGTTTCCAGCCTTGATAAAGAGCAAAGGCAAGAATGGCCAAGAAAGCGATCGCCCAGCTATTCCGAGTACTAGTCATGACTAAAGCTCCCCCGGTAGTTAATACTAATAAGCTCAAAAAAGTTAATCTTAATTTGGGTAAATTAGTCTGATTAAAAGGTAAATGCTGTTTTAGTTCTTCTAGGCAGAAACCTAGGGAAAGAATAAAAATTATTTGGAGGTAAATTGCCAAAATGTTGGCATACATAAAAATAGAAGCCATACGTCCAAGGGGATTACCGTAGGGTTTGACGATCGTGCCTAATATTGCTTCTAAAAATACGGGGCTAGTGATCCCTAATAACATTTGTCCATAGCCAAAAATTAGTATTGGCACTGCGCCTAGAAGTAATAGATTTCCTAATTGTCGCAATTGGGCTGGAGTTTGGATTAGTTGGCTATAGGCGGCAAAAAACAGGAAAAGGGGCAATAAGTTGGCTAATCCTAGGAGGGCAGAGAGGCGATCGCCTGCAAACAAATTCACCACAATTAAGCAAATACTTAAGAGGAGAAATCCCCGATTAATCCAACGGTAGTTAATAATTTTATATTGCCGAGTATAGGTGATCACCAGAGCTAGAGCCATGCTGACAATACCCAAAATCGGTAAAAAGGCTAGTAGAAGTGTCCCAACTGGAGCTAGGTTCCAAGGTAATTGGAGTATAGGATCAGGGTGTTTTGTGATGAGCCAGTCAACTTTATTTTTATTCATCATTAATTATCTACAATTTATTTTAGAATTATCCTTAAGACTGAGAAGTCCTTTATAAGGTGTCTAGGGGGTAAGATTTTACTTTATAAATAGACTTTGATTAAATTTTATAGGATTTTATGGGATTAAAAATAGTAGAAAGTTTTTATAATAGCTTTAGCCTAGAACCAGAAGTGAAGGTTATTTTATTTAAGCTCTTGCAAGGAGAGAGTTTCTTGCACCAAGTGAGCCAACAGGGACAATGCTCTCAGGTGGAATTTACGGAGTTATTATTTCAGCCAGTTCCCTATAGTAGTAATACTCCCAAGGGAATGCCGATCGAATATCATCCCTATCAAGAATC
>JANMHD010000266.1:0-2794 GCA_031374985.1 Coleofasciculaceae cyanobacterium OTE_70_metabat_329
GCGACAAATTTGGCCATGCAGCGAATGCCGTTACCGCACATTTCTGATTCTGAGCTATCAGAGTTAAAAATTCGCATAGTATAATCACAACCTTCTGTGCCGGGGAGGGCAAAAATCACCCCATCTGCCCCGATCCCAAAATGGCGATCGCACAGTACTGCTGCCTGGGCTGGAGTAATTAGGGGATCATGAGACGAACGATTGTCAATTAAAATAAAGTCATTACCCAGACCGTGATACTTAGTAAACTTAATTTCCATAATTTTGTTGAGACACTCCAAAATAATTGTAGTATTTTCTGGTGATGCTGTTATGAGGGAAGGATGGATTTATGGCTGAATTTCAAACCGGGCTACCTAGTGTACGACTGATTCAAGGTTTTATTAAAGATAAAAAAGATATTGAAGTAAAACTACTTACTAATGATGTTTTGGCGGGGAAATTGGCTTGGCAGGATTCAGATTGTCTTTGTCTGAAGATCTCAGGACAGGAAACCCTCATTTGGCGGGCATCGATCGCTTATATAAAGCTTAAATAAGTTTGAAATGAATACTTCTAAAATTCCTACAGCCCTTACTATTGCTGGTTCTGATAGTGGTGGTGGTGCTGGCATTCAAGCTGACTTACGGACTTTTGCTTTTCATTGCGTCCACGGAATGAGTGCGCTAACCTGTGTTACAGCCCAGAATACTTTAGGGGTGACGAGGGTAGATGCCCTACCAGTCGCATCTGTAGTGGCACAACTAGAGGCAGTGGTAGGAGATATTGGAGTGGATGCTGCCAAAACGGGCATGTTGCTCAACCAAGAGATTATTAGGGCAGTGGCCCAACAGGTCAATATATTAGGTCTGACTCAATTAGTTGTAGACCCAGTGATGGTTTCCCGGACAGGGGCGCAGTTGATTGCTGATGAGGCGATCGCTACTCTCAGAGATTTCCTAATTCCCCAAGCATTAATTGTGACTCCCAACCGTTACGAGGCGCAAATCTTATCGGAACTAGAAATTCACAGCCTTGAAGATATGCAAAATGCTGCTCGGAATATTTATTATTTAGGGGCAAAACATGTCTTGGTGAAAGGCGGTAGTATGGCGGGAGATTTGCGGGGGGTGGATGTGTGGTTTGATGGGGAGGATTTTCAGGTTTTCCAAACTACGATGGTAGATACCAAGCATACCCACGGTACAGGCTGTACGCTGAGTAGTGCGATCGCTGCCAACCTCGCCCTAGGTAAATCTCCCTTGGAGGCTGCCCTAGCTGGGAAGAATTATGTCACGGAGGCATTAAAACATTCCCTAGCGATCGGCTCTGGCACAGGGCCTGTGGGACATTTTTATCAATTATTACTCTAGTAATCATGAATTTTCTGCCTCGATTGTGGCAACCACAGCTACGCCCGCTCATCTTTAGAAATCTGCTCCTCAGTCTCTTGACTTTAGTACTAGTTTTGGTAATAACAATTAGCCTTCACCCCAAACCGATCGCTGCCATGACCACCAGAACTCCGATCAATAATGCTGCTGCCGATGACCATCAAGCGATCGCCCTAGTCTTAATTAACCAGCTTGTCCAAGGAAACTTTACTGAGGCCACCGCCAACTTTAGTCCTGAACTGCTCAGGAATGTCACTGCGGAGCAACTCCAGCAGGCGTGGACTGCCATTATTCAGGATTTGGGCAACTTTCAGGAAATCAAGGAGGTAACTCGCCAAATTCTGGGGGGCAGGGAAGTATTCATTATTGTTTGTCAGTTTGCCAAGGATAGTTTTCGAGTGCAGATAGGAGTGAATAGCGATCGACAAATTGCTGGTTTATATTTTATCCCCAAGGAAGTTGCCCAAGTATTCGCCCCCCCAGATTATGCTGATCCTAGTAAATTTCAGGAACAGGAAGTACAGATTGGCACAGGAAGCAATTCCCTGCCCGGAACTCTGACTATGCCCAAGGGAGAAGGTACTTTTCCGGTAGTAGTTTTAGTGCATGGATCGGGGCCGAACGATCGCGATGAAACTGTGGGCGCAAATAAACCGTTTCGGGATTTGGCTTGGGGTTTGGCCAGTTTGGGAATTGCTGTTTTACGTTATGACAAGCGGACTCTCGTTTATCCCCAAGAGTTTCAGGGAAATTTCACTATCCAACAGGAAGTGGTGCAGGATGCGATCGCTGCTGTGGACTTTCTCCGCCGCAACTCCTTAGCTAATCCCCGCATTAATCCCCAAAAAATCTATGTACTAGGTCATAGCCTAGGAGGAATGGTGATCCCCAGAATTGGGGCTGGAGATTCTCAAATTGCCGGATTAATTGCTCTAGCTGCCCCCACCAGACCTTATGAAGATTTATTCCTAGAGCAAACTATCTATTTAGTAAACCTAGATGCCCCAGTAACACCCGAAGCACAAAGGCTTATAGATGGAATTAGGCAACAGGTGGAGGTGATTAAAAACGCAACTTGGGATAATCTTCCTGCTGGTACACTTTTGTTAGGAACTCCGGTTAGCTATTGGCAAGATTTACGGGGCTACAATCCAGCGATCGCTGCCGAAGGTTTATCCCAAAGAATGCTCATCCTGCAAGGGGAACGAGATTATCAAGTCACCATGAGAGATTTTCAGGGCTGGCAAACTGCTCTAGGCGATCGACCAAACGCTACCTTAAAAAGCTATCCCCAGTTAAATCATCTTTTTAATCCCGGAACAGGAACTCCTAGACCTGCTGAATATCAAATTCCTAACCATGTAGCAGAAATAGTTATTCAAGATATTGCCCTTTGGATTAATAAGTAAAACATGGAAATA
>JANMHD010000291.1:0-3357 GCA_031374985.1 Coleofasciculaceae cyanobacterium OTE_70_metabat_329
GATCGGGCAACCTCTATATAACTTGGCAGTAGTTGTAGATGATATTGATATGCAGATTACCCATGTGATTCGGGGAGAAGACCACATTGCTAACACGGCTAAGCAAATTCTTCTCTACGAAGCTCTTGGTACAGAGGTTCCTACTTTTGCCCATACTCCTTTGATCCTGAGTCCTGAAGGACGGAAACTTTCCAAACGGGATGGCGTGACAGCGATCGCTGATTTTCAAGCGATGGGCTTTACTGCTCCTGCCTTGGCTAACTACATGACTCTTTTAGGCTGGTCGCACCCAGAGGTTAGCAAAGAGATTTTTACCCTAGAAGAAGCTGCCAAGGATTTTAGCTTCGATCGCGTCAACCGAGCTGGCGCAAAGTTTGACTGGGCAAAACTAGACTGGATCAATAGCCAATATCTCCACCATATTCCTGCCCCAGAATTACTCGAATTATTAGCTCCTCACTGGCAAGCGGCGGGGTATGAATTTGACCTAGCCAGCGATCGCTCTTGGTTAGAACCCCTAGCAGGATTATTAGCAGAAAGTCTAACTCGTTTGCAAGATGCAGTAGCTATGGGTAAGGCATTTTTTACTACAGTAGAGCTAGACCCAGAGGCATTAGCCCACCTCCAGCAACCGGGAGCAAAGGAAGCGATCGCTATCATCCTCACTGCCTTAGAAAATAACCCATCCCTAGATGCCACTATTGCTGGGGAACTCATCCAAACTACCACCAAGGAACTTAAGGTCAAGAAACCTGTAGTTATGAAAGCTCTCCGGGCAGCCCTAACTGGGGAACTCCACGGCACAGATTTGGTGCAAACTTGGGTAATTCTCCATCAACGAGGTTGGGATAAATCAAGACTTCAGCAAGTTCTTGCTTAAGCGATCGCCATTTTATATTCTAAGAAAGGAAACTAACTTTTTCTTCCCTAGTCTGGACACAATAGCAACCATTAGTTAATCATCATCACCCCGTAGTTATGGGTAAAAAAAACCTTCTATCTTCTAGGACAAACCTAATTACTTTTATAAATTTAGTTAAGATTAGTACGATCGCTCTCCTGAGCTATGGTACGACTACTGCCATGAGTCCCCTTGCCCTTAGTCAATCCCAGCCCATCTTTGAGAATATCAGTCTTAGTCCCGGTTTTAGACCAGACCCAGAATCTCTGCGGGGAATCAGCGGGGGAGAGGTGGCAGCCCGGACAATTTCGGAGCGGATTGATACTTCTACAGGGCCTTGTGTCGGGTTTGTCGATCGTCAACCAGACCACATCCTGACTTTGACCGAATCTTTTGATTATCTCAGTGTGGAAGTAGAAAGCCCCGAAGATACGACCCTAGTTATCTCTGGGCCTGGTGGCACTTGGTGTAATGATGACCTCCAAGGCAAAAACCCCGCCATCATTGGGCAGTGGCTGGCGGGTAATTATAGAATTTGGGTGGGTTCCTACCAACGCCAAAAATTTCATCCCTACGTAGTGCGTCTGACGGAAACTAGAGCCACTAGATAAATTAGTTCTTTAGGTAATAGTTATGAGTACAGTGTATGACTTTATCGCCAAGGGTGGCCCGGTAATGATCCCGATCGTGGGCTTATCGATCGCCACTGTCTACTGTGCCTTAGAAAGAACTTGGTATTGGTGGCAAATCCTGCGTAGTGAAGATAAAGTAGCCCAAAAAATTTTAGAGGCGGCTAGTTTTGCTCCAGAAACAGCAGCCATGATTGCCAGAGATAATCAACATTTACCCATTGGCAGATTTTTATTTGCCCCTCTAAAGCTCAAGCATCCTAGTCCAGAAACTTTTCGATTAGCCTTAGAAACTGCGGGCGATCAAGAGTTTATCCAGATGCGGCGGGGGGACAAACTTTTAGAAACTGTCATAGCGATCGCCCCCCTCTTGGGTTTATTAGGAACCGTGACTGGTTTAATCATTACTTTTCAGAATTTGAATGTGGGAGGGGGCGGTAGTAATATCGATACCACTAAAGCCGCCGCCGGGATTGCGGAAGCATTAATTACTACAGCCGGAGGGATGATAGTTGCCATTATTGCCCTTGCCTTTCTCCGGTTATTTGTTTCTTTTCAAGCTACCCAAATAGACTATTTTTCTGCTGTAGGTAGTGAATTAGAACTAATTTACCGCCAATCTACTGAAGCAATTCCCGCCTCCCCAGACCTACTATCTGAATCTCGATCCCTCTAACTGCTATGCGCTTTAAGTCTCAACAAAAATCCGCTCCAATTCCAGAGATAAATCTTGTTCCCATGATGGATGTGATTATGACCATCCTCACTTTTTTTATTATTCTTTCTATGACCCTCCGACCGGGGCAGAAAACCCTAGAGGTAAATTTGCCTCAAGGAGCAAGCGAAACCCAAGAGGATACAACAGTTCAGCCCTTAACCGTAGAGTTGAATTCCCAAGGGCAAATCAGTGCAGCGGGGCAAGTGGTAGATTCTGCGACCCTAATACCCTTGCTTCAAACTTATCTGGAAACTAACCCCAAGGGTTCCGTACTTCTTAAGGCTGATCAAACCCTGCCCTACGGGGAAATTGTCAAAGTTTTAGGGCAGATGCGTCAAGTAGGAGGCGATCGGGTTTCTTTAGCGATCGAATAAATTCCTTTACCCGGCCAGACATTACTAACCGTGATGAGGCTAGTTGAGAACTACCCCTTAAAAATCCGCAATGTGGCTACACTTAATGCTAATAAAATGCAATTACTTAAATATAAATAGCTGGCTTCTCAGGAAAAAAGATTTAGAATAATTCTGCTTAAGCATCTTCCTAAAAATTATCTAATCCTCTAGATCGCTTACAGAATAAGCATTAGGGTTTATTGATTTTACTGCAAGTACTATTTGCCTGACTAACTACTTGACAATTAATATCATTAGTTTTATATTGTTTTAGGAGTTAGTTGCAATAATTCTTACTCCTACTCAAAGTTAAGACCTATCTCGATAACCATACAGAGACTTAATTTGATCGGCTTTTAAATTAATTAGACAATTTTTGATAAATAAATGAAAATTTCACGGCGTGTCTTTCTCGCCACTGGTTCTGCAATGGCAGCCGTGGCGGCAGGTTCTTTTGGGCAGAAAAGTCCAATTTTGGCTCAAAATCGGGTGGTGAATCTTTATTCTGCCCGTCACTACGATACCGACAATTCCCTCTACGAAAGTTTTACTCGCAATACGGGGATCAAAGTTAACCTCGTGGAAGCTGATGCTGACCAATTAATTGAAAGAATTCGTCGAGAAGGACGGAATAGTCCTGCTGATGTCATTATTACGGTGGATGCCGGTCGTCTGTGGCGGGCAAAGGAAGCAGGAATACTCCAAGCAGTTTCC
>JANMHD010000386.1:0-4160 GCA_031374985.1 Coleofasciculaceae cyanobacterium OTE_70_metabat_329
AACAGAATGCATAAATCATTGGAAATGCGTGCCTTCCTGAAACTGAACAGCAGATTCCTTACCTGCAAAATTTGACACATTTTTTAAGGAACCTGCTATCCATTGAGATTGATTCTGTTATTAAACATTGAACCGGAATAGTAATACATCGGCTTCTTGGACTACGTATTCTTTGCCCTCACTCCGCATCAAGCCCTTCTCTTTTGCGCCGTTAGTGGAACCACAAGCTACTAAATCTTTGTAGGCAACGGTTTCAGCCCGGATGAAGCCCCGTTCAAAATCCGAGTGGATAACTCCGGCGGCTTGGGGAGCGAGCATTCCTGCTTTGATTGTCCATGCCCTAGTTTCTTTCGGGCCACAAGTGAAGTAGGTACGTAGTCCTAGGAGTTCGTAGGTAGCACGAATTAAGGTTTTTAAGCCCCCTTCTGTAACTCCCAGAGATTCTAAAAATTCTGCCTTGTCCTCTTCTGGTAGTTCCACTAGTTCTGATTCTACTTGGGCAGAAACGATCGCTGTCTGCGCTCCTTCGGCTTGGGCGATCGCCCGGACTTGTTCCACAAAATTATTACCCGTTGCCAGATCATCTTCTTTGACATTGGCAGCATAGATAATTGGTTTGGCCGTGAGTAAACCTAGACCTTTGATTGCTAACTCTTCTTCTTCATTGAGCTTTGCTTGGCGGGCGGGCTTCCCTAGATTTAGTAAAGTCACCAAGGTTTCTAGAGCAGTTAGTTCTATTTGGGCTTCTTTGCTGGTACGAGCTAGTTTGCGGGTGCGATCGATCTTTTTCTCAATCTGGGCTAAATCTGCCAAAATCAACTCTAGGTTAATTATTTCAATGTCTCTAACCGGATCCACCGACCCAGATACATGAATAATATCCTCATCCTCAAAGCAACGCACCACATGAACGATCGCATCTACTTCTCGGATATTTGCCAAAAACTGATTCCCCAAGCCTTCCCCTTGACTGGCTCCCTTGACCAACCCAGCAATATCTACAAACTCGACTCGGGTGGGGACAACATTTACAGAGCTGGCAATCTTAGCCAGCACAGCTAGGCGTTCATCAGGAACCGAGACAACTCCCACATTAGGCTCTATAGTACAGAAAGGAAAGTTTGCTGCTTCTGCTTTGGCATTGGCAACTAGGGCATTAAATAGGGTGGATTTGCCAACGTTGGGCAGTCCGACAATTCCGGCTCTTAACATATGGTTTTCAATAGTGAATAGTCACTATCTTACCATTTTACCTAGGTCTTTTTAAGTCTATGCTTTGGTCTTACGTCACTCCCGGTATTCCTGATGAACTATTCGAGCGTCTGCCCGGTATTCCCCTGAGTAAGCGGGAAGAAAGATTGTTGTTAATTTCCTATCTCCGTATGGAGGCAGATTCTGTGCTGTGGGATATTGGAGCCGGAACCGGGACAATTAGTGTGGAGATGGGTTTGTTGTGTCCCCAAGGGAAAATTATTGCGATCGAACGGGATGAGGAGGTGGCAAATCTGATTCGGCGGAATTGCGATCGCTTTGGAGTGAAAAATGTGGAAGTAGTAGAAGGTAGCGCCCCGGAATGCTTGGCGAAGATTACTGCCAAGCCCGATCGAGTTTGTATAGAAGGGGGCAGATCTCTAAAAACTATTCTCAAGGAAGTTTGGGAATATTTACCTACTCAAGGCAGAGTTGTGGCCACTGCGGCAAATCTTGAGCATCTCTACAGCCTTTCGGAAGGTTTTGCTGAACTTCAAGCCCGAAATATTGAAGTAGTCCAATCTGCGGTTAATCGTCTAGAAAAAAGGGGTAATCGCCAAACTTTTGCAGCGGTGAGTCCGGTATTTATTCTTAGCGGAGAAAAGCTATAGGGAGTAAAACTCAAGGCAGTTTAAAGTTTCACTATCAATTAATTCTTGAATTGCTCCTGATCCCGATCGAAGTATTGCTTCTACCTCTCTTGTGGGGGAATTACCACACCGCAACCAGATAACTTTTGGTGGTGAACCATAAAGACGGCTTCTTTCAAAAAAATCGGCATCTTGGGTAATAATACAAAACCCTTGATTTTTTGCAAACTCCCAGATTTCACTATCATCTGCATTTCTAAGCCCATGAAACTGAACATGACTAAGATCAGGGAATATATCAGCCAGCCGATTTACTAGTTTTCGACTTAGATTTTGGTCAAGCAGTAGTTTCAAGATTTGCCTACTACTGTGATTAAACAATGTTCTCGATCAGCAGCAAACTCTAGGCAGGCTTTGATATCTTCCTCTGTCAGCTCAGGAAAGTCATCTAAAATTTCTGCATGAGACATCCCGGCGGCTAACCAACCTAAAACATCATAAACAGTAATTCTCATTTTTCTAATACAGGGCTTCCCGCCACGTTTACCCGATTCAATTGTAATGATCTGCTGATAGCTCATAGGAAAATTTAATATCTGTTAACCAAGTTTAGTACGTTTTCGGATATTTTGGCGACGATAGAAATTGGCTATTCTTTGGGGAGAGATACCTAGAAAAAAAGCGATAATTACTACTTGATTAATTAAGGTGGTTTGCCATACTCCTAATTTTTGCCAGCGCCTAGCGGAGGTTTGGACTTTTGCGCGTACGATCGCAATTCTTCCCAGTTTTTTAAGTTGTTGAACCAATTGAAAATCTTCCATAATGGGCAGATCAGGAAATCCTCTTAGTTCCCAAAAAGTCTCGGCTCTGAGAAATATTGCTTGATCACCGTAGGGCAAACTTAAGAAGTGCGATCGCCAATTAACAAATTTTTCTACGAATCTTAATCCCTGTAAATCCCCCTTAATTTCTAGTTCAAAAGCTCCGGCAATAGTAAGTTTAATTAATCTGGAATGATCCCCCCTAGCCCCCCTTAAAAAGGGGGGGGGAAGATAACAATTTAGAGTTTGAGTAACTAAACTGGAGAAGTTATTGGGTAAGCGACTATCAGCGTGGAGGAAAAGCAAGATTTCTCCTTGGGCAGCTTTGGCTCCTTGGTTCATCTGATTAGCTCTGCCGGGATTGGTAGAGATTAATTTGACTAAGGGGTGAGAATTTTCTGTAATTGATGTCCCAAGAGATTTACTAATAAATTCATTAATAGTTTGGAGAGTGCGATCGCTACTTCCCCCATCTACAACAATAACTTCTACCTTGTTTTCTCCTAGGGGAACTTGAGTTAATTGCTGTAATAGTTCCCCAATATTTTCTGCTTCATTATAGGTAGGAATAACAATAGAAATCAGTTGATTTACCATAATTCTCCCCCCTTACTTAAAAAGGGGTGCAGGGGGGATATCTTTAGCCAGAAACAATATTAACTGTATCCCGGACAATTAAGAAAATTCCTAAACCCATAATTAGGAACAAGCCCGTTTGCATAATATTTTCCTGCACATTGTTTGGCAGGGGTTTACCCCGAACTGCCTCTAGAAGTAAGAATGCCAATTGACCACCATCCAAAGCTGGTAGGGGCAGAATATTGATAATTGCTAAGTTGACACTAATTAGGGCTGCAAACTGTAACAAATTGGTGATGTCCGATCGAGCAATATTAGCTCCCATAGCGACAATGGCGATCGGTCCAGAAACCTGCTTAGCTGTCTCCCCGAAGTTATTAATTAATTGCCCAAATCCTTGGAAAATCATCACAGTAACTCGCTGTAATTCTTCCGCACCACTAATCAAAGCCTCCCCAATATTCTCAGCTTTCTTCCTAAATAGTTCTCCATTGGGAGCAAGTTGCACCCCAATTTTCCCCTTACCATCAGCACCTAATTCTGGAGTAACAGACAACTGGAGGGTTTGCTCTAGACGTTTAACTGTCAAATTCAAGCTCTGTTGGGGGGCTTGCTGGATATCTACCATCAGCTTAGTCATGGCAGCTTTGCTACTAGGTAATTCTTGACCATTGATAGCGGTGACAATATCACCTGCTTTTATCCCTGCTGTTTGGGCAACTAAGCTGCTACCCTCTGGGGCAACTTGAGAAATTAGGACTCCGGGCTGATAATTAAAAGTAGGAATGCCCACTAGGCCTACCTGAGTTACCAATAGGAAATAAGCAAAAATTAGATTAGAAATTACCCCAGCACTGATAACGATCGCTCGGTCTATCAAGGGGCGATTTTGCAATAGATTGGGGTCATCCGCCGG
>JANMHD010000352.1:0-2323 GCA_031374985.1 Coleofasciculaceae cyanobacterium OTE_70_metabat_329
GAAAGTGATGATATTTTACTCGCTCTAGAAAAAACTTTTGGCCCTCTAGTCTGGGGCATGACAGACCCCAAGGTACTACCCCTACGCAAGTTGGAGCGGTTGTTATTTAGGGCATGGTGTGAATGGTTGTGTCGATCGGCACGAGATCAGCGAGAGGAGCAACGCCAGCGGGAGCAATTTATAGGAGTAGTGTCTTTGGTAGAAGAGGCTCTAGGTAGCACTCCCAGCCCCTACTTTCTAGAAGAATTTAGTACGGCTGATGTAATCTTTACACCCTACGTGGAGAGGATGAATGCCAGTCTCTACTATTACAAGGGCTATTCCCTGCGGGAAGAAAATCCTCGCCTAGGAGCTTGGTTTACGGCCATGGAAAGCCGTTCTACCTACCGGGGAACCCAGAGCGATTTCCACACCCATGCCCATGACTTGCCGCCCCAGATGGGGGGATGCTGGTCTAATAATTCTCCCCAAGCTTTGCTAAATCAGGTAAGGGTAGATCATGGGTCTTGGTTTGGGCTGCCGGATGTGATGTATGAGGAGCCGGAAACTTCTCGATCGGAAGCTCTGCAACGAGTACTTAAGCATCGGGCTAATATTATGCGGGTAAATCCGGCAGATGAGAAATTATTTGATCCGGCTCTGCGTTGTGCTTTGACTAACCTTATGACTGATGAAGAATGTCCACCACCACCGGAGTCTGATGTGGCTCTGCGCTATCTACGCGATCGCATTAGCGTCCCCCGTGATATGTCTATCTATGCAGCGAAAAGATTACGAGAATCTCTAGAGAAAACTGCGGCACTGGCGGGCGATCGTCAAAGTCCTCCCCTGCCTACCAAGCATCGGCGAGATCAAGACCCAGTTAATTTTGCTAAGTAGTGCTTTTCGGGAAGATACATTTAACAGAAATTTTGACGTTGCATTCAGCAGTTCCGGCAGCAATGAAGGGAACTCAGGTAGTGGCGTTGATTTTGACCCCAAATTTAAGGCTAACTTCGCTAACTTCGGCGATCGCTAAAGTTTTGAAAGTGTTTAGGGTAGAGGTGGTGTAGGCACGGATAGTTTGTTCGATCGCTTGAAAAGGCTGAGGGAGTTTTTGGGGATCAACAGGGTTTAATAGGTCTCGCTTGGGGTTGCTAAGTTGCTTGCTGTCTTCTTGAGCTTCCATATAGATCAGGTTGCCATCTTCCAGTTCGATCGGGATAATTTGTGCCATTGTTTAAGTTGGTATTTTTTATAAAAATTAGACCTCTTGCAGAATTAGGAAGAGGTCTATTATGCTAGATGTTTTATTAGTACTATGTCTATATGTATCATACATTTTGTGAAATGGTATAAGTTGAGAAATCTCGCTGGTGTAGCTCAGTGGTAGAGCAGCGGTTTTGTAAACCGCCGGCCGCAAGTTCAAATCTTGTCACCAGCTTTTTAATCTTCTCAAGGGTCAAATTCCCCGCCCCAAGGGGCGTTAGCATCGATAAAAAATTGAGTTTGATACCCCGCCGCTTGCGGCGGGGTTATTCATTTAATCAGGGGAGAAAATTTTTGGAGCCGGAGGGCATTACTTAGGACAGAAATAGAACTAAGTGCCATGGCTGCCCCTGCAATTATAGGATTGAGAAGCAGACCCCCTAGGGGGAAAAGAATCCCGGCGGCGATCGGAATACCAATAACGTTGTAGCCAAAGGCAAAAATTAAATTTTCTTGAATATTTTTCATAGTGGCGCGGGAGAGACGGAGGGCGGTTATAATCCCTTGTAGATCCCCTGTCATGAGAGTGATGTCGCTGGCAGCGATCGCTACATCTGTTCCTGTTCCTAGGGCAATGCCTAAATCTGATTGAGCTAAGGCAGGGGCATCATTGATCCCATCTCCCACCATAGCAACTAGTTTCCCTGATTCTTGCAATTTCCTAATAGTGATGGCTTTTTGATCAGGACGGACTTCAGCAAAAACTTTAATAATTCCCACTTCTCTTGCGATCGCTTCGGCAGTTCTAGAATTGTCCCCCGTGAGCATGACTACCTCTAAGCCCATGCTTTTTAAGGTACTTATGGCGGCCGCTGAAGAAGGTTTGAGGCGATCGCTAATACCCAATAATCCTGCCAAAATCCCATCTAGGGCAATAAAAACCGCCGTTTTACCCTGATCCTCCCAAGCCATCTTAGAGGATTGCAAAGAATGAGTAGCAATGCCTAATTCTTCAAACCAGCGTTGAGTCCCGATTTGGACAAGCTGATTCTTAACTATGCCTTGGACACCACTGCCAGCGATCGCCAGAAAATCTTCTACCATCAAACTAGAATCCCAAGCCTCTTGAGTTTTA
>JANMHD010000368.1:0-1644 GCA_031374985.1 Coleofasciculaceae cyanobacterium OTE_70_metabat_329
CGATAGACTACCCAACTTTTTCTATGCTTTTTCTGGGTTCCTAAAACCACAAAAAAACCGGGGCCACGAAACTCTGTAGCTTTATTTTGTTCCGGCTTGTAATAGATAGTTAAGTTTCCGGCTGCAAAGTAATCATTACGCTCTTGCCAAAGGAGTTCTAGACAGGAGAGCAACAAGAAAATTTGTTGAAGATGTAAAGAGCTTTCCAATTCAGGTTCATCACTTTCAATATCTGCTGGGGGAAAGATATCGAAATTAGGTTCATCACTTTCAATATCTGTTAGGTGGGAGATATCAACAGGATTAATAACTTCTGGTGTGGTCAGAGCTTGTACCATAGTCTTGATACTTTCTTTCAATTTTAACTTAGAGTATAGCAATCCTAAACAATATTACCCGCCTTCGACGGGTGAAAAAAGATAAATAAAATATGACCAAAGAAACCCAAAATCGAAAAGCCGATCATCTGCGGATATGTCTAGAAGAAGATATTGAATGTCGCCACAATACTAATGGTTTAGAAGCGTATCATTTTCAACATTCTTGTTTGCCCGAATTAGACTTGAAAGACATTGATCTAACTACAACTTTTCTAGGAAAAAAACTAGGTGCTCCCCTACTCGTTTCTTCTATGACCGGGGGAACAGAACTGGCAAAATTGGTTAACTATCGCCTTGCAGAAGTGGCAGAAACCTATCAACTAGCTATGGGTGTGGGTTCTGGACGGGTAATTTTAGAAAATCCTGAGGTAATTCCTTCCTTTGCGGTGAGGTCGATCGCTCCCACAATTCCCCTATTTGCCAATATTGGTGCTGTGCAATTGAACTATGGTTATGGGGTAGATCAATGCCGCAAGTTGGTAGATATTCTCGAAGCTGATGCCTTAATTCTGCATATTAACCCCCTGCAAGAATGTATCCAGCCCAGAGGGGACACAAATTTTCGGGGTTTGCTAGAAAAAATTAGCCAACTAGCTGCTAAGTTACCAGTACCGATTATTGCCAAGGAAGTAGGAAATGGGATTTCTGGAGTAATGGCGGTCAAACTAGTCGAGGCAGGAATTGCAGCGATCGATGTAGCTGGGGCGGGGGGAACTTCTTGGGCAAAAGTTGAAGGAGAGAGAGCCGAAAATCCTTTACAAGCAAGGTTAGGGGAAACTTTCCGAGATTGGGGCATTCCCACGGCGGAGTGTGTGGTGCAAATTAGAACTTTGTTTCCTAAGAATACTCAGAATACAGCGATTCCCATAATTGCCTCTGGGGGATTACGCAATGGCTTGGAAGTGGCGAAGGCGATCGCTCTAGGTGCAGATCTAGCAGGTTTAGCTCTACCTTTCCTTAAGGCTGCTACAGAATCTACCCAAGCGATCGAAGATTTAGTTGAAGTTTTGCTAGCAGAACTAAAAACCACCTTATTTTGTACTGGTAATACTAATTTGGCTCAGTTGCAACAATTTGGGATACAGAAAAATTTACCAGAAAGTTGGGTATAAAGCCCCGTCCTGACTTCGACTTCGTTCAGTCATCATACATTGCTCAGTCGCCATAATTTGACAAGTCTTACAGTAAGCTTTTTTTGCTTGCTGAGATAAAATAACGTGAGTTCGGTTTAAGCAAAAGCCCTGAACCTAAGCCTAGAGAAGTT
>JANMHD010000381.1:0-1687 GCA_031374985.1 Coleofasciculaceae cyanobacterium OTE_70_metabat_329
GGCTGGTGCCCTTACAACACAACTACCAACCACAAAGTAAAAAAAACTATTTAATATCAATTTTTTATACTCCTATAATTAAAATAAAATTAAGCTGGGCGCACGGCCTTGCGCCCCTACTAGATAAATACTATTTTTGTAATTTCTGTGTTAATCCTATCAAGGAAACTAGCCTCTAATTTAATTACTCCCTAATTTTCCTCTAATCTTTGGAGAGAAATTGTGGCGGCTTCCGATACTTGGGGATGGGCATCTTTGGCTAAATATTTGAGGGCAGAGCGGCTTTTTTCTGTGTCTAGATTGCCTAGAGCCTCGGCTAGACGTTGGCGGACTAGCCAATCGGTGGATTGAGCAAAGCGGAGGATGCTATCTACCGAGGCGATCGCTTTAATTTCCCCTAAGGCAGAGATGGCGGCTTGCTGAATAACTACTTCCTCACTATCTAAGGCTTTAGTTAATAATTGCTCGGCTCTGGGATCCTTAATATTCCCTAGAGAAACTGCGGCACTGAAGCGGACTAACCATTGAGTATCTTCATAAAAGGCACGGGATAGGGGTTCAAAAGCTCGTGGATCGCCTAGATAACCTAATGCCCCAGCAGCATCTGCTCGCATTCCATAGTCGGGATCGTTTTCTAGGATTTGTACCAAGATAGGGTAACATTCTTCCGTGGATTTAACTCCAAGGGCAAAAACTGCCATCGATCGTACTTGCAAGATGGGATCATTAAGGACTTTTTTGATCAATGGCACGACATCAGCCGGGGCAAAATCCCGTAGGGAAGCAAGGGCAACCATGCGATCGCCTAACTGAGGACTCTCTAATTTAGCTGCTATTTCCGTTAATCTAGGATCATTCATGAAGAATATATTTCAGGGTTATTTTATTTTACAAATCTTTACTTAATTCTAATCTAAATTCTAATATATGAGGACGCAAACCCTTACGCCCCTGCTAGATTTATGACATTTACATAATTCCTATTTTTTACCTCCTCTACCTTCTTTACCTCCCCTTACCTCCTTCCCTCATGATCAAAACCTACACCCAAATCCCTCTAGGGCAACAATGGCAGGAGCGATACCGGGGCTGTTTACCCAGCTTTGCTTGTGTATTGGGGTTTACGGATACGGGGTTATTGCCGGGCATTTCTGCGGCGGGAGCAACACCAGAACAGAGGAAATTTACAGCGATCGCTGATGCTGAATATCTACTCCACGGGGCGCAACCGAATCCCCAAAATCCCCTCCCATCTCTAGTGGCAGGAGCTTCTCCTGTACTGATTTCTAGGGCAGTGGTACAGGAGTTAAATATTCCAGTGTATGTATTTAATGCGGGTTTACCTCACGTGCCTAAGAACTTGGAAGCGATCGACCTAGGAGGGACTCCAGCTCAGTGTGTTAGTTCTGGCAAAGCCTTATCTTTAGAGATAGTCAATCACTTATTTCAGCAAGGTTGCCTCTGGGGCGAAAAACTAGCTAATCCTTTTAGCTACCTAATTTTAGGTGAATGTGTAGTCGGCGGTACAACTACAGCTTTAGCATTACTCACAGGTTTAGGGATAGATGCGATCGACAAGGTTAATAGTAGTCATCCCACCTGTAATCATCAGCAAAAATGGCAGGTAGTCCAAACGGGCTTAACTAAAGCAGGATTAATCTCCCCAGATAAAAATAATCCCCCAGAT
>JANMHD010000416.1:0-4343 GCA_031374985.1 Coleofasciculaceae cyanobacterium OTE_70_metabat_329
CTGCGGACGGGAGCCACCGGGATTAACCCAGGGATGGCATCTTTACTAAGGGTGCTAGGGGAATTAGCAGATGAGTTGCGACGATCGATCGATTTTTATCTAGGGCAAAGTGAAAATCTGGAAGTTGCTCAGTTATTTCTCGCCGGGCCTGGGGGGGGTATTGGTAAAATTGATGAATTTTTTACCCAGAGATTAAGTCTTCCGGCTGCCCAAATTGACCCGATCGAATCCTTATCTCTGGAGGTAGAAGAAGAATTTTCCTCTATTCAACGCCCCGGATTAGGAACAGTACTAGGATTAGGCTTGAGGGAAATCTAAAGAATAGAGGAGGTACAGGGAGGTAAAGAAGGTACAGGAGGTACAGGAGGTAGGGTGGGCAATGCCCAACAGCCCTAAGTAAAGGCGATGAGAGATCAACCCTAGGCAAAATAATTAGCTTGATGCGATCGCTAGAAGATTTCCAGTATCTCAGATTTTTCTAAACCACTTTGATAAAGGTGGGCATTGCCCACCATACTCTTGAATAACTTGAATAAACTGAATAATTAGTAACTGATAACTAAGATTATGTATAGTTTAGATATAAATTTCCTGAAGGACAGACCAGAGAATCAATCCTCCGAATCAGCACCTAGGGCTGCCCGCCGCAAAATCCCAGTGGGAGAAAAAGCACCGATGTATCTCGGTGTTGGAATTGGTTTATTATTGCCAGCCTTAGCTGGGGGGTTGTTGCTATTTGTTCAACAACAAACTGCTGGAGTCCAAAGCCAACAAGCCCAAAAAGAGAAGGAAATTGCCGATATTCAAGGCAAAATTAGACAAGTAGAGCAAATTAAAAGTAGAATTGCCGAAGTGAAAACCCAAACCAACTCGGTTATTGGGATATTTAACCAGATTAAGCCCTGGTCAGCAATCCTCCAAGATATTCGCGATCGAACTCCTCCCAACTTGCAAATCAAAATTATTCAAGAAGCACTTCTGCCTGCCACTGCTCAACCCAGTCCGGCAGCTACCCCTAAAGCCGCATCTCCTAGTCCCTCCCCTAGTGCCTCCCCATCTCCCAGTGGTTCTCCCAAGGCCGGAGGTAGTCCTAGCCCTACTCCTGCACCAACTCCTAGTCTGCCACCACCGCCCCTCACAGGCATTAGTATTACAGGCACAGCTAAATCCTTTGATGATGTAAATATCTTTTTGCTATCCCTAAAGCAGTCACCTTTTTTCCGGGGTACAGAGACTAGGCTCCAATCTGCCCAACGGGTTCCTAACCCAACCCAAATTGAACAGGTACAAACTCCCGGTCAGAATGCACCTCCGGTTACCTACGAACTACCCCAAATTATTACCTACACAATTCAAACCCGTTTAAGTGACACTTCAGCAGCAGATTTATTGGCAGAGTTGGAACGGAAAGGTGCTGTTGGTTTGGCAACCCGGATTAGAACTATTCAAAAAATTCAAAGCCAAGGAGTAACCCCATGACCTTCAATGATGAATTTATTCCCGGTGGTGTAGAAGAGGAGGGTAATAGTTACCCCACTGCCTTTGGAGTTACTTTCACTCCTCCTATTATTGGGGGAATAGTAGCAATATTAGGTTTGCTGGGTACTGCTTACATTGCCCTGACCTTTATCCAACCTGCTTTTGATGAATACAACACGAAGCAAAATGAACTAGCTGCCAAAATTAAAGAGGTAGAGGATCTTAAAAAAACCGTCCAAAATATTGAAAAACTCCAAGGAGACTTGGTGAAAGCTGAGGCTCAACGGAAGGAAGTATTATCTTTGTTTAGTACAGAGAGAAATTTGGATACTTTACTTTTGGATATTAATAATTCTGTTAAGGAAAGAAAGGCGGACTTAAAAATCTTTTCCCCAGTAGTCCCTGCTACCCAAACTGCTCAACAGCAGACTGCTTCAGCTAGTGATCCTTTTCAACGGCAAACTTTTACGATCGCTCTAGAGGGTAATTTTGATCAGATCCAAGGGATTATCCGTAATATTGAACGGCTACAGGTATTGACAGTAGTGCGAGAATTCAATACAACGGTGACAAAAGAACCAAAAATAGTAATTAATCAAGGACAATCCAGTGTATCGGGTGCGCCAATTTTGACAACTACCTTTAAACTAGAAACAATTATTCCGAGAACTGCTCCCCCAACTCCGGTAGCTTCCCCCAGTCCTTCACCTACTCCTAAGAAGTAATATTTTATGGGAATGATTAGGGGATAATTATTGGGGTTTAGTCCAAAAAAGCTATCTCTTCTGTGGATAACTTAGGGATAATAAATTCTAAGATTTAATTTTTTACAGCACATAACTTATTGCAACTGATATTACGACTAAGATAAAGTTTAGCTAACTTGAGGAGTGAGGAAACTACCGTGAAATATCATCAGACGACAACTAATTTAGGAATTCTTGGCGGGGCGGCGGTAGTGTTGATGGCATCTCAGTATGCGATCGCTGCTGAAACTGAGATTACTAATATTCTCCTAAACCCGACTGCGGAGGGAGTACAGGTGGTGCTGCAAACTACTAATGGGCAACAAAATACCCAAGTGGTGACTGGCAGTAATGGTAATTCTTTAATTGCCGATATTACTAATGCCAGATTGCGGTTACCCCAAGGGAATAGTTTTCAGCAGAATAACCCTATGACAGGGATTCAAAGCATTACTGTCACCCAAAATAGTCCTAATTCTGTCCGTCTAGTGGTTAATGGTACTAATAGTCCTCCTAGTGGAGAAATCCTCCGCACCAATGGTACAGGTCTGGGATTCAACTTTAGCCCGAATGTAGCGAATGCCCCGGTACAAAATAGCCAAGTCCTCAGCGCTCAAACTCCGCCTAACTTCACTACTCTCGGCGGTTTGCCTCCTGCCAATGGGGGACAAGTCGCCGCTGGAACGCCTACGGTACAAGTACCCGGACTAAATAGTAGTGGTGGCTCTAACTTTCCAACTCCTGTAACTGGTACGGGGCAATTGCCTACTCCTAGTCCTTTGACGGGGGGGACAGTATTGGCACAGAATCCTCCGCCGCAAATTCTGGCACAAAATCCTCAACCCAGTAGCCAGCCCCAGCCTTTATTTCCTAATCCCCAAATTATTCTTAGCAATCCTCCTGCTCCTCTGGGGACAGTGCAGCCGATCGCCCCGGCTCCCCCCTTCCTCCCCGGAGCCGTCCCTCCACCCCTAGGAGATATTGCCACCTCTACCGTAGATTCCTCTACTAGTTTTGTTGATCTAGGTACAGCTACTCGGATTCCTCGCCTAGTATTGCGAGATGCGCCCATTCGAGAAGTTTTGGGTTTATTAGCCCGGACTGCTAACCTTAATCTAGCTTTTGTAGAAACCGCTACTAATCCCGGTACTGGGGCTGGTGGAGCGGCAACCCCGGCAGCAGGAGCAGCGGCAGGAGCGGGCCGGACTATTAATCTGGAAGTACAGGATGAACCCATCCAAAATGTTTTCAATACTGTCTTGCAAATCTCTGGTTTTGAAGCAAACCGAGTCGGCAGAACAATCTTTGTTGGCCCCCGGTTGCCTGACGGGGCAAGAAATGTAGTTACTCGGAGTTTCCGGCTCAACCAAGTCAATGCTACGGCTGCGGCTAACTTCCTAACTACTCAAGGGGCAGAAACCCAAATTCCTTTTGAGCAAGTCCAGATTCAAACCGTTGGGACAGGGGCAGCAGCCCGGACTGTGGAAACCAGAACTCCCACTATTCTGGCTTTACGAGCTACGGAAGGTTTTGGGCCTTTGTTATTACGAGGCGTGTCAGTGAGTGCGGACGATCGCCTCAACTCCATCACCGTAGTCGGGGATCCCCGTAAGGTAGAAATTGCCTCTAATTTCCTAACTCAACTAGACTTGCGCCGCCGTCAAGTTGCCGTTAATGTCAAAATTATAGATATCAACCTTCTTGGTACAGATGCCTTTAGATCTAGTTTTTCCTTTGGTGCTGGGGATGGCTTCTTTGTCAATGATGGTGGAGCCGCTTCCTTAAACTTTGGGGGAACAAGACCATCAACCAGAAATGAGGCAACTGGGAGCTTAGTTACTCCGGCGGTGATTAATAATCCCTTTGCTGGTTCACAAACCTTTATTGATCCAAATAGCTCTATTACTGTACCGGGGATTGGTGTAGGGGATACGGTAATTGAAAATGGGAGAATAGTATCTAGATCAAACCCTAGTCAAAGCTTCTTCACTCGTCGTCCGGGAGTCAGTCGTGATCCTTTCCAAGCTCAGATTACCGATATTACTCCGGGAACTAATAATGTTACAACTAGTACTACTAGCGGTACGCCACCTGTTACTACTACTACTTTTACTGCGG